>CAYNUZ010000403.1:0-2106 GCA_964400385.1 uncultured bacterium
GGCCGCGTGACACCGTTCGCGGACATCCCCATTGCCGACCGCGGGCGGTACTACGGCTCGCTCGACTGGGGGCGGAACCTGCTGCGGAGCATGGACCACGGCGGCGTCCTGGTGACCCAGCATGACGACGACTTCTACCCCCCGATGTACCTCCAGCGGGTCCTCGGGGAGCGGGAGGACGTGGTGGTGATCCACCGGCCCTTCCTCACCCGGCTCTGGCACCACCGGCAGGTGGAACGGCTGCACCCGCTCTTCATGGTGCTCGACGGGCGGCTGATCCCGTGGGGCCAGGTCGCGACGCCGGACGACGTCTTCAACATCTTCCTGCGGTCGCACCTGGGCAGGCGCGAGGTCGCGTTCACCTACCTGGCGGTGGCCGAGACCGCGGGCGGATTCACCCTGGACCCCGACGGCGCGGTCTTCCGGATCGGCCGGCGTGAGAAGCCCGCGCCCCTCCCGCGTGCCGCCGCGTTCGGCGCGCGCCTGGCCCGGTTCGAACAGCGCAGCGCCTTCGGACCGTACCCGTCCGGCTCCCGGTTCGCCGAGGTCGCGGGCGTCTGGGCCACCCTGTGGACCCAGCTCGCGCTGCGCTGGTACGAACGGGAGGATTTCGCCGAGGCCCGCGCCTGCCTCGCCCCGGCGCTGCGGTACCCGTACACGCGCGTCGTCCCCGCGGACCTGTACCGGCTCCGGACGACCCTGGGGGTGTAGGGCCCCGCCCCGTCAGGGGTGCGGGGCGAAGGACAGGACCGAGAGCGAGACGGCGGGGAGGGTGAGCGCCACCGTCCCCTGGTCGGGCTCCACCCCGGCGGCCTGGTCGCGGCGCGGGGCGGGGTCCTCCGGCCCGGCCCCGGTGAAGACCCAGTGCGCCCTGCCGTGCAGCCCGTCGGCATGGGCCAGCGCGATCTCCACCGGGCGCGGCGCGGTGTCCTTGTTGATCACCACGAGGTTCAGTTCGCTCCGGTCGTTCGCCACCGTCGCGAAGATGCGGACCAGGTCCGTTCCCGTGGCCGTGACCATCCGGTCCCGCAGGAACTCGTTCCAGAGCGCGAGGACCTCGCCCGTCGGCTGGAGCCGGTTGCGGTCGTCCACCGCGTCGTTGACCGAGGCCGCCGCGCCGTGCGTGACCCACCGGGTGCACCAGACCAGCGCCTGGTCCACGTGCGGGTTCAGCAGCTCCGACCCCACGAGATCGGCCAGGACCAGCGCGTGGCCCAGGTCGTTGCGGTTGGGCCATCCCTTCGGCTCCTTCGCGAAATCGATCGCGTTCATCTCGGTGATGGCGATCCGCAGGCGGTCCCGGGCAGCGGCCGGCGCGTACGTCCGGATGGCCTCGACGCCCCGCCACCCGTCCCGGGCGAGGTTGGGGGTCGTGGTCCGGTAGGTCGCGTAGCTGCCCCATTCCCAGCACGGATACTCGTGGATGACGAGGAAATCCACCACGTCGCCGGCGCGGGCCAGCACCGTCCGCCACCACGGGGTCGTGCTCCCGGCCTTGCGGTCCATGGCCCCGACGCCGTCCGGATGGCCCGGACCGTTGACCCCGATCCGGATCGCGGGGTCCACCCGCTTCATGGCCCGGGCGAACCGGGCCGCCGCGGCTCCGTACTGCTCCGCCGTGGGCGAGCCGTCGTAGTTCTCGTGGTCGCTCTCGTTGCCCAGCTCCCAGTACGTCACGCCGTAGCCTTTCACGCGGTTGGCGTATCGCACCCACCCGACGGCGGTGTCGAGCAGGGCCTGCGCCGACGGTGACGACCCGTGCGCGGGCGGCGGGCCGAACTGGGGGTCGAAGCAGACCACCACCACCGGCTCCGCCCCGGCCTCCCGCGCCACGGCCATGAACCCGTCGAAGTCCAGCGGGACGGTCTTCCACGAGCGGTCCGGATTGAGCAGGCTGCGGTCGTTGGCGGGCCACTGGCCGTCGCCCCACCGGGCGAGCGTCGGGACCGGCCGCACGTACGGCGGGACCGACCACAGGGCGCTGTCCGACTTCTCCCCGCCCGGATACCGCAGCCACTTCACGCCCATCGCCCGGAGCGCCCCGGCCAGCTCCCGGACCCCCGGGCGATTGCGGTCGTCGTCCACGAGGTAGTCCACGTTGATCCC
>CAYNUZ010000404.1:0-2104 GCA_964400385.1 uncultured bacterium
ACCTGCTCCCGTTCGAGCTGGTCGGGGTGCTGCTGCTGGTGGCGGTGATCGGGGTGATGACCCTGACCGGCCACGTCCGCGAGGAGGCGTCCCGGTGAGCGTGTCCTCCCTCCTCCTCGGGCTCAGCTTCTGGCTCTTCGCGCTGGGCGTGGTCGGCGTGCTGGTCCGCCAGAGCCCGCTGGCGGTCTTCATGAGCGTCGAGCTGATGCTCAACGCCGCGAATCTCCTCCTCGTCCTCGGCTTCAAGCGGCCGGAACTCGCGGCCGCGGCGCTGCACGGGCTGGCGGGGGTCTTCCTCATCATCGCCGTCGCCGCCGCCGAGGTGGCGGTCGGGCTGGCCATCATGGTCGCGGTCTACCGGTCGGAGCACGAGGTGGATCTGGATTTGGCCTCGATCCTGAAAGGATAACGAGTGGGCCCCGCGTCACTGGTCGCCGCCCTGCTGCTGCCCCTCACCGGGGCGGCGCTCATCCGCCTCTTCGGCGCCCGCATGCGGCCGCACGGCGGCGCGGTGATCGCCACGGTGGCGGTGGGGTTGGCGCACTTCGCGGCCTGGGCGGCCTTCCGTGCGCTGGTCGCCGACCCGCCGGAGGCGCGCCTCCACGACGTCCCGCTCTACCTCTTCGCGGACGTGGGCGGGCTCAAGCTGGAGGCGCTGCTCCGGTGGGACCCGCTGTCCCAGATCATGCTGCTCGTCGTGACCGGGATCGGGTTCCTGATCCACCTCTACTCCGCGGCGTACATGGAGGGCGACGACCGGTACCCGTTCTTCTTTGCCGATCTCAACCTCTTCGTCTTCTCGATGCTCCTGCTGGTGCTGGGCGGCAGCTTCCTGCTCCTGTTCGCGGGCTGGGAGCTGGTCGGGCTGTCGTCGTACCTGCTGATCGGGTTCTGGTCCGGCAAGCCCTCCGCGGCGGACGCCGGCCGCAAGGCGTTCCTGGTGAACCGGATCGGCGACGCCGGGTTCGTCCTGGGCATCCTCGCGCTGGCGGTGCACCTGGGCGCGCTGGACTACACCACGGTCTTCCACCTCGCCCCCGGGGCCTTCCCGCACGGGTCGCGCGCGGCGCTCCTGCTCGCGCTGTGCCTCTTCTGCGGCGCGATGGGCAAGTCGGCCCAGTTCCCGCTGCATGTCTGGCTGCCGGACGCGATGGAGGGCCCGACTCCCGTCTCGGCCCTGATCCACGCCGCCACGATGGTGACGGCAGGCGTCTACATGGTCTGCCGGTGCCACGTCCTCTTCGAGGCCGCGCCCGCCGCGCTGGCCTTCGTCGCGTGGATCGGGGCGTTCACCGCGCTCCTCGCCGGGACGATTGCGGTCACCCAGAACGACCTCAAGCGGATCCTGGCGTACTCCACGGTCAGCCAGCTCGGCCTGATGTTCCTCGGGTGCGGCGTGGGGGCGTACAACGCGGCGATGTTCCACCTCTTCACGCACGCGTTCTTCAAGGCGCTCCTCTTCCTCGGGGCGGGATCGGTGATGCACGCGATGGCCGGCGAGCTGGACGTCTGGAAGATGGGCGGGCTGCGCCGGGTCCTGCCGTGGACCTTCGCGCTGTTCCTGATCGGGACGCTGGCGCTGACCGGCGCGCCGCTCACCGCCGGGTTCTTCAGCAAGGACGAGCTGCTCTACCGCGCGTTCGCCGCTGAGCCGGGCGGGAAGGCGCTCTGGGCCGCCGGGCTGCTGGCCAGCCTGCTCACCGCGTTCTACAGCTTCCGGGCGCTGATCCTCGTGTTCTACGGGGAGGCGCGCTGGGACCACCACACGGTCCATCCCCACGAGTCGCCGTGGCTGATGCTCGGGCCGCTCGTGGTGCTGGCCGCGGGATCCGTGTTCGCCGGGTACCTCTGGCTCCCGCACCTGCTGGGCGGGTTCGCCCCGTTCGAGGAGTTCCTCGAGCCGGTCTTCGGCGTGCCGCTGCTGCGCCACACCGTCCCCACGGGGCAGGAGACGGCGATGGCCTGCGCGGTGGCGATCTTCCTGGTGGGGCTGGGCGGCGCGCTCTCGGTGTACCGCGGCGGCGCGGCCGCGTCCGACCGGGCGGCCGCCGCGCTGGGCGGGCTCTACCGGCTGGTGCGCGACCGGTGGCGGTTCGACGAGCTG
>CAYNUZ010000405.1:0-2087 GCA_964400385.1 uncultured bacterium
GGGCCGCGGTGACCCTGGCCCGGGTCCCACCGGAATGCTGGCTCCTCCCCGTGGGTCCGTGGCTGTGGTGGACCGAGACGCGGGGGGCGGTGTGCCGCGTCCCGCGCGGGGGCGGGAGGGTGGAGCGGCTCGCCCCCATCGCGTCCAGCGGGGCCTTCGCCGCCGCGGCCGGCGGCTGGCTGTACTGGGCGGAGGAGCACGGCCACGTCATGAAGCGGCTTCCGCTGGCCGGTCCCGACCCGGCGGGATCGGTGGAGGTGCTCCTGACCGGCCTCTCGCACCCGGCGGTGATGGCGGCCGACGGGGGCCGGGTGTGGTGGACCGATCCCCGGGACAACGCCGTCTACTCTTTCGCCCCCTCCCCGTCGCCGAAATCCCAGGCCGCGCGGACGCCCCAGACGGTCTCCCGCAACCCCACGGCGGTGACGGGGGCCGCCGAGCCGTAGGTGTTGGTGGCGAAGAGGGCCACCTGCGCGCCCGCCGCGCCCCCGGCCACGCCGGCGCTCCACGGGACCGGCAGGCGGTCGGGATTGGCGAGCGCCGGCAGGGTCTCCGCGAACGGACCGATCCAGGCGGCGTCCCATGGCAGGCGCAGGGAAGCGCCCGCCGCGGCGTTCAGGTAATCGAGGCGGACCCGCCGGAACTTGAACCAGCGGTGCCCCCACCGCAGGCCCGTGTCCAGCCGGAGCCACCCGATCCGGCGGGCAAGGCCCAGGTCGACCCCTTCCGTGGATTCGCCGCTCGTGAACACCGGCACGCCGGGCCGCGCGAGCCGGTAGACCGAGCCGGTCCCCCCGAACGCCACGGCCAGATCCGCCGGGGGGCCGCCGGGGGACTGGGACCACGGCTGCCACCCGAGCGTGGCCTCGACCAGCCGGTACCGCTCAGGCCCCCCGCCGGGGCCGGTCCGGTCGCGGAACAGCACCCCCCCTTCCGCGCGGAAATCGGACGCGACGGTTCCCGCGGTCAGCCGCGTGGCGGGCGAGCCCGCCTGCCAGTTGGCCTGCGCGGCCAGCCGCCACCGGCCGCGTGGTTCGGCGGCGGGGACGTCGAAGAGGGGGCCGGCGGATGCGGCGGGCGGCAGGGCGAGGCGGACCAGGAGCGGGAGCAGGCGGGGCCGGGCCGGACCGCGGCTAGAAGCGGTACGACCACCGGAAGTTGTAGAACTTCTCCTGCCGGCGGAAATCCGGGCCCGGGATGAACGAGCGGCTCCCGAACACCGATTCCGACCCGGTGTCGCCGTGCGTGTTGCTCACGAAGAACGTGAAGATGTGTGGCGAGCCCCACATGAACTGGAGGCCCGCCCCCCACGCGTTGGCGCTGAACCGCGAGGTGGAAAAGGAGCGCGTCTGGATGTCGCCGATGAGGTGGACGGAGAGGTTCCGGCCCTGCCAGGCCTTGATGCGCTCCCCGAAGCCGGGCGTCGTCACGGCGTTGTCCCGGATGACGCCCTTCGTCGTGCGTGTGTCGGTGTAGGCCGCGTACTTCACCCCGAGGTACTGGGAGAACCACCGCGTGTCGTAGTGGGCGATGGCGTACGCCGACCGGTTGTTGAGGTGGTAGCGGAGCTCGGACGGGACGAGCAGGCTGGCCGCGGGGGGGACCGTCTCGTATTTCACGTCGCTGCGGCCCAGCGCCGCGCCGACCGCCAGGGAAAGGGGGTCATCCTTCGTCTGGTCCAGCACCGCCCACTTGAGCCCGTATTCGGAGACGTTGAACTGGAAGACGTTCCGGTTGCCGAACACGTTCGTATCCGAGTTGTGCAGGAGGTATTCGGCCTCCGCCTGCACGGTGTCCCAGAGCCCGAAGGCCAGCGTCAGGTCCACCACCGGCAGCAGCGTGTAGTCCTTGAAGTTGTGCTGGAAATCGAACCGGACCTTGAAGAGGCCCACGGTGTCCGGACCCTCGAGGTTCGCCAGCCGGTCGCGCTCGAGCCGCATCGCCGCGGCCCGGGCGGGGGCCGGCGCGGCGCCGGCGATCAGCGCCGTGAGGAGGAGGGCCCGCCCGATGGACATCCTGCCCGTATCTTCCGGCGCGGTCATGCCCGGTGCAACCCCCGCGGCCCCGTCCCGGGTAGTGGTTCCGGC
>CAYNUZ010000406.1:0-2071 GCA_964400385.1 uncultured bacterium
TCACGCACACCATCTGGGGCACGCTGGACGTCGAGGAGGTGCTCCGCCACATCATGGAAGTGGTCGGCGAGGTCACCGGCGCCAACGCCGTGCTGCTGTACCTGCTCGATCGCGAACGGGGAGACCTGCTGTTGCGCGCCTCGTCCCGTCCCCATCCCCGGCAGGTGGGTCATGTCCGGCTCAAGCTCGGCGAGGGCATCACCGGCTGGGCGGCCGAGCACAAGGAGCCGGTGGCGATCGCGAGCGGCGCGCGGGACGACCCGCGGTTCAAGTTCTTCCCGGAGCTGCCCGAGGACCGGAGCGAGGCGTTCCTGGCGGTGCCGATCCTGCGCCGGGGCAAGCTCGTGGGCGTGGTCAACGCCCACCATACGCGTGCGCACGTCTATGACCGGGGGACGATCGAGCTCGTGTCGGCGATCGCCCAGCAGGCGGGCGGGGCCATCGAAAACGCCCTCCTGTTCGAGGAGACGCGGCGGCGGGCCGAGCAGCTCGATATGCTCTCCGCGGTCAGCGGCGCGGTGGTCTCCTCGAGCTACCTCGAGGAGATCCTCCACCTGATCGTCTCGTCCACCGCGAACCAGATGAAGTCGAAGGTCTGCTCGCTCATGCTGCTGAACGAGGAGCGGGGGGAGCTGGTGATCGCGGCCACCCAATCCCTGTCCGACGAGTACCGGAACAAGCCGCCGCTCAAGGTGGGGCAGAGCGTCAGCGGGCTGGCGGTGCGGGACCGCAAGCCCCTGGTGATCCCGGACGTACAGCACGACGACCGGTACGCCTTCCCGGACCTGGCGAAGGCCGAGGGGCTGCGCTCGCTGCTGTGCGTGCCCATGATGGTCAAGGACCGCGTCCTGGGCGTCCTGAACCTCTACACGACCGAGCCCCACGCCTTCAGCCCCGAGGAGATCCGGCTGCTCCAGACGATCTCGAACCAGGCCGCGGTGGCGATCCAGAACACGCGGCTGCTGTCCGAGACCATCCAGATGCGCGAGGCCTTGGAGTCCCGGAAGCTGATCGAGCGGGCCAAGGGGATCCTCCAGAACGAGCTGGACCTGTCCGAGGACAAGGCCTTCCGCCTGATCCAGAAGAAGAGCATGGACTCCTGCAAGCCGATGAAGGAGATCGCCGAGGCCATCATCCTCTCCTCGGAGATGCGCGGCGAAAAGCAGAAGGCGTAGGGGCGCGCGCCGGGGTATACTGGAAGGGACTCGTCGGGGGCGAAAAGGTCTCGACGGGGGTCATGAAGCCGTGCGGTGCAAGCCGAGGTGCACTCACCCTCGTTAATCAGGGTGCAACAATCAACAAGCTGACACACAGTTAGCTTTCGCAGCCGCTTAAGGCTGTGCGTCCTCTCCATCCCCGCCTGTGGGGTGGTTCGGGGCGTCATCAGACAGGCTAGGCCCTGACGAGCGCCGCTGGCAGCAGGGATGAAGTGTTCAACGCGACTAGCGACTACCCGTCCCGCCTGAAGGATCCGGGGAGCGGCGAATCACCAAGTCCAGGCTAAGCTTGTAGTTCCGCCGGGGGAGAGACTCTCGGACACCGGTTCGATTCCGGTCGCCTCCATCCTTGATCGTCGGCGGCGGGCCCGGCCCGCCGCCGTTGTTCTTTTCTGCAACCCCGCCCTGATCCGCGGCGTAGCCGCGGATCAGCCGCCTCGCTCGACATCGTCGAGCTCGGACCTTGCCACGGTCGCGTTGGGCAAGGCCCGCCCCTGTTGTTCTTTCATGGACCCCCGCCGGCAGCCGCGGCGCCGCCGTAGCTGCCGCGCCTCGCCTGCCACCGGCAGGCGGGACCCCACCTCACCCTGCCCTCTCCTCCCCAAAGGGGAGGAGAGGGAAAGGACGGAAGTGTGGGGAAGGCTACTTGACGTGCCGGTGGATGCCGCCGTACAGCTCGCGCAACCGGCCGTGCGCGGCGGGAGCGAGCGGCGGCGCGTCGGCGGCGGCCAGGGCCTCGTCCAGGTGGGCCGGGTTGCCCGTGCCGACCAGGACCGAGGAGACCGCGGGGTGGTCCAGCGCGAACCGGAGGGCCGCCTGCGGCATCGAGAGCCCGGTGCCCGCCGTCAGGACGG
>CAYNUZ010000407.1:0-2060 GCA_964400385.1 uncultured bacterium
GGCAGCCTGCCGCAGGACCGCGCCGCCGTGGTGCGCGCCGCCCGGGCGGTGGCCGCCACCGCAACCCACTACGTCCGCGGGGGCAAGGGCCGCAACGGCGGATACGACTGCTCCAGATTCGTCGAGGCGGTGTACGCCCGGATCGGGCAAAACGTCGTGCAGGACAACGCCGGGGGCAACGGCATCGCGAAAATCCATGCGTGGTGCAAGATCCACCACCACGCCCCCGTCTTCCGCAAGCCCCTGCCCGGCGACCTGGTCTTTTTCGACGCCTCGTACGACGCGAACGGCGACGGGAAGGTGGATGCCCGCGACGTCCTCTCCCATGCCGGGTTCGTGGATGCGGTACGTGCCGACGGGTGGATCATCCTGCTGCACGCCGCCAACGAGCGGGAGGGGATCACCCGCACCGCGTACGAGTGGACCCGGCGGTACAAGCCGCGGTACGGCGCGGTCCGCGGCGCGACCTTCATCCCGCCCGGCTGACGCGCAAGGCGCGTTGGCGCAGCAGACGATGAACCATTCACCATCGTCGCCCGCTGGCCGGCATGAGCCGGCCCGCCGACGACCGCGGGCGCTTGCGCTGACGCCCGTGGCACCCGGGCGGAGTTGTGCTGTACACTGTTGCCCATGCCCTACGATCCCGCGCTCGACAAGGAACTCGCGAAGGCGGAAGTGAACGTGGACGGCCAGATCTACGACGTGTCGCTGCGGTCGTATAACGGCGGCGATGCGAAGGTCTCGATCGCGCTGCGCGACGCGCGGTTCGCGGTCAAGCGGATGACCCCCAAGGTGTTCCTGGCGATCGCCGAGGTCGTGAAGACCATGGCGCCCGCCGCAGAACCCGCGGCGTAATCCGGCCCCCCGGACCCCCCGGCACGACGATTCCGCAAACCCCGTTCACCTTCGTCAACACCCAGGCCCAGTGGGACGACCTGGCCCGGCGGATGGCCGCCGAGCCCCGGTTCGGCCTGGACATGGAGTCCAACGGGTTCTTCCACTACCAGGAGCGCGTCAGCCTGATCCAGCTCGCCGTGGGCGCCGAGGTCGTGATCGTGGACCCGCTGGCCATCCAGGACTTCTCCGCGCTGGGCCCCCTGCTCGCCAACCCCGCGCAGCGCAAGATCCTGCACGGGTGCGACTACGACCTGCGGTCGTTCGACCGGGAGTACGGCTTCCACTTCGGCGGGCTGTACGACACGGCCGTGGCCACCCAGCTCCTCAACGTCGAGCTGATGGGGCTGGGCCGCGCGCTGGAGACCTATCTCGGGGTCAAGGTGCAGAAGCTCGTCCGCCTCCAGCGGTCGGACTGGTCCAAGCGGCCGATCCCCGCCGACGCGCTCGAGTACGCCGCGGGCGACGCGGCCCACCTCTTCCGCCTGTGCGACACCCTCGACGCCAAGCTCGCCGAGCTGGGGCGGACGGCATGGATGGCGGAGGAATGCGCGGTGATGGAGCGGATCCGGTACGAGGCGCCGCCCCCGCCCGAGGAGGCCTACGCCAACGTCAAGGGCACGTTCGACCTGACGCCCCGGGAGCTGGCGGTCTTCCGCGAGCTGTACCTGCTGCGCGAGGGCGCGGCGGCCCAGCTCGACCGGCCCCAGTTCAAGGTGATCACCAACGACGCCCTGCTGGCCATCGCCCGGGAGCCGGGCCGGCACTTCGAGACGATCCCCAACGCCAACGTCCGGTGGCTGAAGTCCGTCGAGCCGGAGATCGACGACGCCATCCGCCGGGGCATGGACGCGGAGCCGATCCAGCACCCCAGCCGGGGCCGGCGCAGCCGCAGCCCGTGGACGGACGAGTCGCGGACCCGGTGGCAGGGGCTGCATGCGGTGCGCGCCGCGGCGGCCGCCGCGCTGGGCATCTCGCCGTCCACGCTCTGGCCCACCCGGTCGCTCGAGCAGATCGCCATCAATCCGGACCTGCTGGAGCAGGAGCTGCGCGGGACCAGCCAGCTCGGCGTGCGGAACTGGCAGCGCGCCCAGTTCGGCGAGGCGCTGGAACGCGCGGTCAAGCTGCCGCCCGCCGCCCCGGCCGGAGCGCCGCCCGCGTAACGA
>CAYNUZ010000408.1:0-2048 GCA_964400385.1 uncultured bacterium
TCGTCGTGGCCGCGGTCCCCGCCCTGCTGCTGGCGACGCCGGCCCCCCGCCGCCGGGCGGCAGCCTGGTTCGCCGCGGGATGCGGCCTGGCACTGGCCCCGGCTGCGCGGGCCTGGATCGGGGATCCGACCCGGCTCTGGTACATGAACATGGGGTACCACCTCACCCGGTCGAACCTGGGGACCGTGGAGGCCGTCAAGCAGAAGCTGGCGATGGCGCTCGAGGTCGCCGGACTGGGCGACGGCTTCGGCGCCGCGGGGGTGCAGACGCTGGTGCTCCTGATCCTCCTGGGGGCCTGGGGCCGGCGGCTGCGGCACCTGTCGCAGGTGCCCGCCCCGCTGTGGATGGCGGCGGCGCTCGGGGGCCTCAGCCTGCTGCCCACGCCGACCTACGCGCAATATGCCTGTGTTCCCATCCCCTTCCTCCTCCTGGGCGTGGCCGACCTGGCCTCGTCCGTCGGACCGGCGGTCCGTTCCCCGCTGGCGGGGGCGCTCGCCGTGGTCTACCTGGTGGCGGCCCCGATCGAGTGGCACCGGGTGACGCATTCCGGCGCCGGGCTGCCCAGTGTGGATCGCGCGCCCAACTGGACGATCCGTTCCGCGGAGCGGGTGGCCGCGATCCTCGACCGCGAGATCACCGCACCGGGCGAGCCGGTCCTGAGCTGGTGGCCGGGATACCTCGTCGCCTCCGCCGCCGTCCCGGTTCCGGGGCAGGAGAACCAGTTCGCGCTGAGTGCGGGCCGCCGGGTGAGCCCGGCGACCCACCCGGACTGGCACCTGATCGATCCTCCCGCGATTGAGCGGATGATCCGGGCCGGCCGGCCCCGGCTGGCCGTCGTCGGGAGCTGGATGCTCGACATGGAGCGGACGCCGACCCGCGCCCTGCTCGCACAGGGCGGCTACCGGGTCATCGCCACGGTCCATGACATCGAGGTCTGGCGCCGCGGACCAGCCGTCCCGCGTGCCGCGCCCTGACCTGAGTCGGTCCTCCCTCCGGCGGCGATCACCGTCGGCGATGGTGGCCGCGGCCGGCGTGGCGGCGACCGTCCTGTGCTGCTGGCCGGTCCTCTTCGGGGGGCGCAGCCTGGTGTCGCCCCTCGACGGGGGGGTCGCGCTGCTCTACGACGATCCTCCGTACCTTCCCGGGTATGACAACCGCGCCGTGGAGGACGTGAAGCATTCGGACGTGGGGGCGATGAACTGGCAGTGCATCCCGTATTCGGCGATCCAGGCCCGCTCCCTGTTCACGGACCACGAGTGGCCGCTGTGGAACCGGTACGCCTCCTGCGGCGCGCCGCTCCTGGGCCAGGGCCTGAGCATGATCGGCGACCCGCTGCATGCGCTCCCCGTGCTGGCGCGCGGCGCGGCCTGGGCCTGGGACGCCAAGTTCGTGGTGGCGCGGATCCTGTTCGCCGTCGGGGCCGGGTTCGCGGCCTGGCTGGCCACGGGGAGCGCGCCGGCGGCGGCGCTGCTCGCGGCCTCCTCCGCCTACCTCGGCTACTTCACCTTCCGGTTCAACCACCCCTCCCAGTTTGCCGTGTGCTACGCGCCGTGGATCCTCGTCGGGTGGCTGGGACTGATGCGCGCCCGGTCGGGCCGGGCGGCGAACGGCTGGATCGCGCTGGCCCTGCTCGCGTCCTGGATGGACATGCATGCGGGGGTGGTCAAGGAATCGGCCATGCTCATCGTCGCCCTCAACCTCGCCGGTGCGGCCGTCCTCCTGGCCGGTCCGGGGGAGCCCGGGCGCCGGTGGCGGCTGCTGGGGCGGGCCGCGGCGGGCGGCGTGGTGTTCGCGCTCCTCAGCACGCCCGCCTGGCTGGTCTTCCTCGACGACCTGCACCGCGCCTGGACGGATTACGACGTGCCCCGTGCCTGGCAGCTCCGGCCCTCGATGTTCCTGGGCCTCTTTGACGACCTCCTGTACCGGCGCATCGCCCGGGAGGCCTGGGTCACAAACCCCTCGGCCAACGGGCTCTACCTCATGGGCGCCCTCTGGTGCGCGGCGGCCGCGCTCCGGGGCCGTGCGGCCCGTCCCGCGGTCGTGCTGGG
>CAYNUZ010000409.1:0-2043 GCA_964400385.1 uncultured bacterium
CGCCGGCTGCGCCACCGCCCGGCGCATCCGCGGCCGCCCGCCGGGTCCGGGACATGAGACGGCGGCTGTGGACCGGATGCCTGGCCGTCGCGGTGGTGGCGTGCGGCCCGGCCGCCGCCACCGCCCCGGCCTCGTCGCAGGTCTTCGCATTCAGCCGCGGGGCCTTCCTGGCGCGCGGCATGGCCGCCCGGCCGGTCGGGATGGGGGAGGCGTTCACCGCGGTGGCGGACGATGCCTCCGCGGTGACCTGGAATCCCGGCGGGCTCGGCCAGCTCTCGCGCCTCGGCGCGGTGGCGATGTACGACGCCGCCGGCAACGACCTCACGGTGACGTACGGCGCGGCGGCGATGCCGGTCGGGGAGGCGGTGGCGGGCATCGGCGTGACGGCCATCAGCTACGGTAGCTATGACCTGCGGGACCTCAACGGCCTGCGCACCGGCACCGAAAACGCCCAGGACCTGGCGTTTTGCGCGGCGGTGGCCTTCCCGAATCCCAAGGGCATCGGCGGGTGGACCGGGTTCGGGGTGGAGCGGGTCGGCGAGGCGGTCGGCGGGGCGCTGCTGGGCGGGAGCGCGGGCGGGGTGATCCCGCTCTCCGACGACTTCCGGTTCGGGTGGACGGCGCAGCATCTGGGCGCCGCCGCCAACGGGTTCAGCCTCCCGGCGGCGGCCAAGGGCGGCATCGCGTGGCTGGCCGACCCGGTGCTGCGGATCGCCCTCGACGGCGGGTACGCGCTCACGGCCAAGACGCCGCTGGCGGGCATCGGGGCGGAGTTCATGCCGTGGCCGGTGCTCGCCCTGCGGGCCGGGTACAAGTACGCCGGGGGGGCGCAGGGGCTGACCGGGCTGGTCGGGATGACGGCCGGCGCGGGCTTCCGGCTGGGCCGCTTGGGGCTGGATTACGCGTACCAGCCGTTCGGCGAGCTGGCGATGAGCCACCGGGTGGCGCTGCTCTACGGCCTGGGCCGCAGCCCGGCCGAGGAGCGCGAGGCCGAGTTCGCCGACCGCGAGCTGGGCGTGAGCACGCTGGGCCCGAAGGAGTCGCAGGACGCGATCCCGTCCGCGATGGCGCTGTATCGCGGACAGGACTACGACGGCGCGCTCGCCAAGGCGCAGGCGGCGGTCCGGGCGGACCCCAACTCCTGGCAGGCGTGGGAAGTGATGGGGAACAGCCTCTATGCGAAGGGCGATGCCGGCGGGGCCGTGGCGTCCTGGAACAAGTCCCTCGAGATCCATCCGGACAACCCGGAGATCCTGAAGTTCATGGACGAGGCGAAGGCCGCCGCAACCCGGCAGGAGAAGCCGGCCACGCCGCTCCCGACGACGGCGGCAGCGGATGCCGACCGGGAATACCAGGCGGGGGCCAGGCTGTACGCGGCGGGGGATGCCACGGGCGCCTGGACCCGTGCGGCCGAGGCGCTGCGGCTCAATCCGCAGCACTGGCAGGCCTGGCAGCTCGTCGGCAACTGCCAGTACGCGAAGGGCGACAAGGCCGGGGCGCTGGTCTCCTACCGGTATGCCCTCCAGCTCCATCCCGACAATCCCGACCTCAAGGCCTGGGTGGACCAGCTCGCGCGCTGACGGTCCGCGCAGCAGCCCCGTTGCGGGAGGTACGATCAGTCCAGCATGACCCCGGCGTCCCCCCTTGAGCGGCTCCTGGAACTCGCCCAGGCGGATCTGGGGGTGAGAATCTCGTTCTGGGACCTGGGCGGGCTGACCCGGCTCCACAAGGACCTCGCGCTCGCCTTCGATCCGTACCAGCTCCACGCCAGCCCCATGTGCGTGCTGGCAAAATCGTCCTCCCGCGGCTGGCGGCGGTGCGTGCGGTGCAAGGCCGCCGCCGGTTACAAGGCGTGGACCGGCGGGACGTACGCGGGGGCATGTCACATGGGGCTCACCGAGGTCGTCCATCCGGTCGTGCACCACGGGCGGCTGCTCGGGGTCCTCTTCGGCGGGCAGGTGCACCGGGCGGGAGACGGCCCGATGCCGGCCGCCCGGGTGGCGCGGCACGCGGCCCGGCTCGGGCTGGACGCCGATCGGCTGC
>CAYNUZ010000410.1:0-2037 GCA_964400385.1 uncultured bacterium
CGTCCGGCACCCCGCGGAGACTTCCACGATGGACGCGCAGGCGCGAGAGGCGGGGTGCGGTGTCCGCAGACGTTGTGTCGGCCGCTTCGATCTGCCGCTTCGGCAGCGTCCGCTCCTGCGGACCAGTCGCCGCGTCCGCCGGCCGCCCGAGCTGGTCAGCCGCGGGCGCGCACCGCCGGATCGGATGAATCGCGCCCGCGGCGCTCCAGTGAGGGCGGCCTCCGGGGCGGACGCGAGCGACGGAGAAGGGCCGGCCATGGTCCCCGGGGCGTCCGCGCCCCGGGGGAGGCCCAGGCCGACACACAGCGACGCCGGACACGGTGGGGCCGGCGAGCGTGTCTGCGGACACCCACCCCGCCTCGGCTCGCGCCGGTCAGTTCAGGGAGGTTACTCGAGGGCGGAGGTGGGGGCGGGGTGGGGGCTGAAGAGGAGGGAGAGGCTGGCGATCGCGCCGAAGGCGCTGCGGACGTCGCCGCTGTCCACGAGCGAGCCGTCGGCGCGCCGCGTCTTCACGTGCGTGGTGGCCAGCATCCACACCAGCCCGAGGTCCGCCCGCAGGCCGCCGCGCGCCCAGCCCGTGCCGGTCGTGAACCCCAGGATGTCCTGGCGGAAGGGGGGCGCGGGGGTCATCTCCGCCACGGACGAGACGTCCGGCGCGGCGATCCGCGCCGGCAGCGGGTCGGGCTTCGTGAAGAACCCGGCGCGCAGCGGCAGGTCGCCGCTGGCGAGCTGGGCGGTGTACTCCATCCCCGCCCGGATGCCGAACACCGCCTCCGACTCCACCAGCCCGTTCTGCGTCGTGCCGCCGCGGTACTTGAGGTCCACCGCGCCGACCAGCGTCGGCAGGAGCCGGAAGGACCCGCCCACGCCCGCGAAGAGCTGCGCCGGCCGGGTCGCGTCGAACTTCTGCAGGGACGCCCCGTCGTCCTGGTACCACGCCCGGCCCCGCTGCTGGCCGGCGTACAGGACGCTCAGCCCCAGCGCGCCGTCCGGCACCGGCCGGAAGAAGTACCCGGCCTGCAGCGCCGCGCCGCTCACGCTCGACCGCACTGCGCTGCGCCGCAGGGGCTCCACGCCGAGGTCGTAGGCGTTGACCGCGTAGACCTCGAGCGAATCCCGCGCCGTGGTGTTGAGGTACGCCACGCCCACGGAGAACTGCTGGTCCCCTTCCGCCGAGGGCTGGACCCACGAGGCGCCGATCGCGTTGGTCGCCTGGTCCTGCCGGAGCTGCGCCGTGCCGCTCTGGTACACGCTGGACAGCGGCGGGCCGCCGGGGTCCCGCGCGATGTTGAGGTTCAGCGGCTCGTCCACCGCCAGCGCGAACCGGTCCGTCTCCCAGGCGCCCGCCGCCACCCGGCCGGGCCCCAGCAGCGGGGTCACCATCATCCAGTCGAGGCCCTCGGGCACCGTCAGCGTGGACACCGTCGTGAGGTCCTTGTTGAAGACCCGGCCGGAAAACGCCATCCGGCTCAGCCCCGCCCCGAGGTGCACCAGCCCCTCGCCGCGGTCCACGCCGCCGGTGGCGGCGGTCGCGGGATTGTCCGCAATGTCGCCGGTGCGGTCCGGCAGCCCCACCGACGCCCCGCCCATCCCCGCCGCCGCCGCCCCGGCCAGCGCCCGGGCCGGCAGGGCCGCCAGGAGGAGCATCGCGAAGACCCGCATCGGTTTCATCATACTGTCCGGAACATCACGGGGCAGGTCTGCCTTCCAGGACGCCGCGGGCCTCGCGGCGGCGGCCCGCGCGCAGGAGGGTGATCACCAGGTTCTGGCGGGCTTCCGGGGAGCCGGGCTCGAGCGCGAGTGCGGTGCGTTGCGCGGCCTCGGCCTCCTTGAGGCGGCCGGCCGCACCGAGCAGGTTGCCGAGATTGTTCCACCCCGACGCGAACCCGGGGTTGATCCGCACCGCCTGCCGGTACGCCGCCTCCGCGTCGGCCGTCCGGCCCAGCGCCTTCAGCGTCATCGCCCGCTCGTGGTGCAGCTCGTACATGCCGGGCTCCAGCCGGAGCGCGCCCTCCACCAGCGCCAGCGCCGCGGCGG
>CAYNUZ010000411.1:0-2029 GCA_964400385.1 uncultured bacterium
CCGGGACGTGGGCCGGCCGCGAGGGGGCGGCCTGGTGTGCCACGGAGGTCGCGCTGGCCCGCGACGTGGGCGGGCAGGTCGCCCCGCTCTCGCGCGCGCTGCGCTGGGACCCGGGCAACCCGGTGATCGCCCGGCACCTGGGGGTGGCATACCTGTGGCTCGGGACCGAGTACCCGTCCGCGTGGCTGACGTATGCCGGCAAGGCGAAGGCCGTGGCGGACGCCGCGCTGGCCGGCACGCCCGGCCGGGCGGAGCTGCTCGAGGTCCAGGGCTTCGCCTGCGTGCGGCTTCACCGGGTGGGGGAAGGCACGGCCATCCTGGCCCGCGCAAAGCGGCTCCAGCCGTGGAAAAAATGACGGGATTGCGGGAGGGAACCGTCCCGGCGTTTGCTATAGTAAGAGCACCATGAAACATATCACCGCCGCCTTCCTGTCCCTGTGCGTGTTCGCCTCCGCCGCCCGCGCGGACGAGGCCGTGATCGAGTCCCTGCTCGGCCAGGTCTCGGTCAAGATCAGCGCGGCCGCCGCGGCGATCAAGGGACGGTCCGGCATGAAGCTCCCGGCCGGCGCCGAGGTCACGACCGCGGCCAATGCCCGGTGCATCATCCGGTTCAACGCCACGGACCGCGTGCGGCTCGCGCCGCGCACCTCCTTGATCGTGGCCTCGGTCAACCAGGGCACGCCGACCGCCAAGGACACCGTCCTGCGGCTGGTCGTCGGGTCGGTGCGCGCGATGCTCAACCGGGTGGGCGAGAAGCGGAAGGTGAACTTCGCGATCGCCGCCGGCGCGGCCGTCTGCGCGGTGAAGGGCACCGAGTGGGACCTGTACTTCCCGGATCCGGCGAAGCCGCCGGACGTGGTGGTGGCCAATGGCACGGTCCTGGTCGGCGCCTCCGGCCCCGATCTCGCCGCGGTCACCGCGGCGCTGCATGCGATGGGCTACGGCCAGGGCGGGACGCCCGTCCCGGCCGGGTTCCATGTTCACGTGGATAACGAAGGCCATGTCACGCGGCCGACGCCGGCCCCGGTGCGGACCACCATGGAAGTGGGCGCCGGCACGGGCAAGGTGATGGTCACGGTGAACGGCAAGACCACCGAGGCGAAGATGGGTGACGAGATCCCCGCGGGCGCGACGGTGCAGGTGATCGGCGGCGAGGTGACCCTCTCCGCGCCGGGCCAGTCCATCAGCGCGGGCGACGGGACGACGTTCTCGTTCAACGCCGCCGCGACGGCGGATGGCGTGACCACGAACATCACCGTGGCCACGGGGTCCCAACCGGTGCAGGTCGAGACCGGGGGCAGCATCGCGACCGCGGGTCCGGGCTCGACCGTGCAGATCACGGAATCGGCCGGCGCGCCGAGCACGATCACCGCGCAGAACGGCTCGGTCTCGGTGACCAACGCGGCGGGCACGACGACGATGCTCCAGCAGGGCCAGACACAGTCCACCGCGGTCGGGATCACCCAGACGGTGGATGCCACCACGGGTCAGCCGACGGATGAGACGACGGTGACGAACTCGGTGACTGAAGCCCCCGCGCCGCCGGAACTGCCGCCGGTGCCGCCCGACACCTCGCACTCGTACATCTCGCCCAGCGGCCCCTGACGCCGGTTTCCCCCGGATGTACGGCATGACCCTGACGCTGCGCCGCCTCTCCGCAGCTACCCTCTTCCTGTGCGTGGTCGGCTGCGTGCCGCAAGCCACGCGGCCGACCACCGACACCGAGCCGGAGCCGATCCCCAAGGCGGTGGAGCGCGAGGCGCCCAAGCCGGAGGAGAAGCCGAAGGCCGAGGAAAAAGCCAAGGCGAAGCCGGCGGAGAAGGCGAAGGCCAAGCCGGTGGAGAAGGCCAAGCCGAAGGTCGCCGAGAAGCCCGCGCCGAAGCCGGCCGAGAAGCCCAAGCCGAAACCGAAGCCGGTCGAGGTCGAGCTGGCCCAGGCGTCCCGGCCCGCACCGAAGCCGAAGGCGGCGGCCGCCCCCGCGAAGAAGGCGGCGCACCGTGCGGCGGCCAAGGCCAAGCCGGCCCCGGCC
>CAYNUZ010000412.1:0-2028 GCA_964400385.1 uncultured bacterium
CCTGGCCGCGGGCCACGCGGTCACCGCCGTGGTCCGGCCGGGGTCGGACCGCTGGCGCATCGCGGATGCGCCGGGCGACCTGCGGGTGCTGGAGGTGGACCTGTGCGACCCGGCGGCGCCCGCGCGGGCGATCGCGGAGGCGAAGCCGCAGTGGGTCTTCCACCTCGCCGCGCACGGCAGCTACTCCTGGCAGTCCGACACGGTGCGGATCGTGACGACGAACGTGCTGGGAACGCTCCACCTCGTCGAGGCGTGCCGCGCCGGGGGCGTGGAGGCGTTCGTGCACGCGGGTTCGTCGTCGGAGTACGGGCTCAAGGACCACGCGCCCGCCGAGGACGAGCGGCCGGAGCCCAACAGCCCGTATGCGTTCGCCAAGCTCTCCGCCACGCTGTACTGCCGGCAGGTGGCGCGCGCCGAGCAGGCGCGGCTGACCACGCTGCGGCTCTATTCGGTCTACGGCCCGTGGGAGGCGCCGCGGCGCCTCATCTCCGGGCTGGCGGTGGCGGGCCTGCAGGGCGGGTTCCCCCCGCTCTCGTCGCCCGGCACGGCCCGGGACTTCGTCCACGTGGACGACGTGTGCGACGCCTTCCTGGCCGCGGCCGCGGCGCCGGTTGAGCCGGGCGCGATCTTCAACCTGGCGTCGGGGATCCAGACCACGATCCGGGACGCCGCCGCGGTGGCGAAGCGGGTGTTCGGGATCGCGGCCGAGCCACCCTTCGGGTCCATGCCGGACCGGTCGTGGGACACGACCTGCTGGGTCGGCAATCCCGCGCTGATCAAGGGTGCGCTGGGGTGGACGGCCCGCACCGCGTTCGAGGAGGGGTTCCGCCGGACGGTCGAATGGTTCCGCACCCACCCCGAGGTCCTGCCCCGGTACACCCACCCCGCCTGACGCGGGACAGGACTATTCGGGAAGAGCGGAGGACCTGGTGTGCCGGTCCAGCGCGTCGATCGCCGCGTGCCACGTGGCGGCCTGCGGCGACTGGGGGTCCAGGGCGATCGCCTCCTCGAACAGCCGCCGCGCGTCGGCGTCCCGCTTCTGGTGGTGGGCGATGACGCCCCGGATGCCGGTGGCGAGGATCCGGGTGAGCCGGAGCGAATCCGCGTGCTCGGGAACGTTGGCGGCGTTCACCCCCGCCAGCCGCTCGCACCCCTCGTCCGCCAGCGGCGCCGCGGCGGCCCAGTGCCGGTCGTCCACCTCCCGGTACGCCTTGCGGGTGAGGACCAGCCCGAGGTTCTGGAGGCAGTTGTCCCGCTGGTCCGGATACACCGCCAGCGCCACCCGGGCGGTGTGCTCCGCATCGTCGAGCCGGCCGACCGCGAGCTGGCTGCGGCACAATTCGGCCAGGTTCATCGCGTCCTTGAACCCGGCCACGATGGCCGGCTCGAGGAGCCGCAGCGCCTCGGCCCACTTCTCGTTGCGGTTGAGCAGGCGGCCCTTGAGGCTGCGGAACTGCGCGGTGGCCGGGATCGGCTCGGGCAGCGTGGCGAGGTGCGCGAGGCCCTCGTTGTTGTGGCCCTCGTCGGACATCACGGAGGCCACCGCGAAGAGGAGCTCGGCGCCGGGCATCCAGGTCGCCGCGCGGCCGGGCCGGGGGGCACGGTCGAGCGCGAAGATGCAGAACCCGCCGTTGGCGTAGTCAATCCGCTCCGGGGGAGCCACCGGGGTGAGGTAGAGGCCGCAGAACCGGGCGTACAGGCTCGCAGCGCGCGCGTTCCACTGGGGGCCCGCGTAGTACTTGACCGTGCGGAACTCGGCGGTGACGAAGTTGAAGACCAGGTGGGTCAGCCCGACCTGCCGGAAGCGCTTGCGCATCTCCGCGGGGTCCGCCGACTCGTTGGACAGCTTCTGGAAGAGGTTCACCGCCACCGTGTCGGTGGACATGACGCGGCGGGTGAGCCAGAGCCGGCGCTGTTCGCCCACGTAGAAGAGGCGGGCGTCCGGGGGCGTCCGGGAATTCACCCACCGCCGGGCGTCGTCCCACGTGGTGTAACGCACGTGCAGAGGCGCGTCCCGCGGCAGGTGGG
>CAYNUZ010000413.1:0-2027 GCA_964400385.1 uncultured bacterium
GTCGGCGACCTTGCGCGCCCCCAGCACGGTGGTGGCCCCCGCCTCGGCGAGCGCCTGCGCGATGGCCCGGCCCAGCCCGCGCGACCCGCCGGTCACCAGGGCCACCTGCCCGTCGAGCCGGAACTGGTCGAGGACCGTGGTCGCTGCCGTCATGCCGTACCCCCCTGGAACAGCCCCGCGAGATAGGCGGTGCTCCGTTCGACCTGCATCATCTCGTATCCCGGCAGCTCCGCGTCAAGGTTCCGCTCCCACGGCGTCCGCCAGTCGCCCTTTTCGGCCCCCGCATTCCGGACCCGCAGGACGGGGTGGTCGGGCCCCGGCATGTCCGCGTGCCCCAGGTCGCGCCAGTAGTCGGGCGAGAGCACGCGGATCCGCCGCCCCTCCAGGGCGGCCAGTTCGAGCTGCAACGCGACGTCCCGGTCGCGGAAGAGCTCCAGCAGCTCGGGGAAGGGCACGACGCCGTCACCCAGCGCGCACCGGGCCAGGACGTACCCGTCCTCCACCTGGTGGACGGTGTAGTCCTTGAGGTGGACGTTCACCAGCCAGTGCGAGACCCGGCGGGCGTACGGCAGGATCGCCTGCCCCACGGCCAGCGGGTTCCCGCAATCCAGCGTGATGCCCAGCGCCGGGTTCGCGACCGCCTCGCAGAGCCACACGAGGTCCTCCGCGGTTGCGTCCTGGTGGTTCTCGACCGCCAGCCGCAGGCTGCGCGCGCCGGCCTCCCGGGCCAGGAGCGTCAGGGAGCGTGCGGCGTGGTCGAGCAGCTTTGTCCAGCCCGTGAGCCCGCCGACCGGCCGGCGGTCGCCGCAGAGGACGTGGCTCAGCGTGAGCCGCACGACCTTCGCGCCCAGCCGGTCCGCCATGTCGATGGCGGCCATCAGCCGCGCGGTGCCGTCGGGGTCGGTGAGGCAGAGTCCCGAGATGGTCAGGGCGAGGCCGCGCGCCTCCGCCTGCCGCCGGAACTCGGCGAGCCCGTCCGTGTCGCCCTCCGGCGCGATGAGGTCCGCGGCGATTTCCACCCCGCCGAGGTGCAGCCGGGCGGCCAGGTCGAGGAAGGCCGGGGTGGTCAGCGGCGCGGGGTTCCGCCGGGGCGTGCCGGTTCCGGCCACCCCCAGCGAATACGTCATGCCCCAGCAGCACAGGCCGAACGGCAGCCGGGCGTTCAATACACCGCCCGGCCGCCGGAGCAGTCGAAGATGTTCCCGGTGTTGAAGGAGGCCTCGTCCGAGACGATCCAGCAGGCGATCGCGGCGACCTCCTCCGGGGTGCCCATCCGCTTCATCGGGATCTTCGCCGCCATGAACGCGGTCTGGGCGGGATCCATCCCGTCCACCAGCGGCGTGCGGATCAGCGCGGGGGCCAGCCCGTTCACGGTGGTCCCCGTCGCGGCGAACTCCTTCGCCGTGGCCTTGATGAGCCCGCCCAGCGCCGCCTTGCTGGCCGCATAGCCGAGCATCCCCGGGTTGCCCTCCTGCCCGGCCATCGAGGCCATGAAGAGGAGCCGGCCGCCCGGGTTGGCCGACAGCAGCGGCAGGGCGTGCTTGGCGACGAGGAACGCCCCGCGCAGGTTGATCGCGCAGACGCGGTCGAACTCGGCGAGGGGGTACTCCACGGCGTTCACGTGCGTGGGCCCGACCAGCCCGGCGGAGTGCACCACGATGTCCACCCGCTTGGCGGCGGTCACGACCCGCTCGAACGCCACCTTCACGGACTCCTCGTGGCTGACGTCGCACTTCACGGCCAGGACCCGCAGGCCGGCCTTCGTGAACGCGGTCTGCGCCGCGTCGAGCTTCTCCCGGTTGCGCTCCACGATGACCACCCGGCCGCCCTCGGCGGCCAGCCGCTGGGCGATCGCCTGCCCGAGCCCGGACGCGCCGCCGGTGACGACGGCGACCCGGCCCTTGAAACGGTCGGCCAGGATGGCGGGAGCGGCGGCGTCGGCGGCCAGGGCGGCTCCGGGCCTAGTCGGGGTCGGCGGCCGCGGCGGGGTCGGGCGCGAGGCCGAGCGCCTTGAGGCCCCGGCCGTG
>CAYNUZ010000414.1:0-2023 GCA_964400385.1 uncultured bacterium
TCCGACAAGCTGTGATAGACCCACCGGGTGCTTGAGGCCAGCGGCGCCAGGTTCTCGGACAGGTCCAGCAGCGGCACCGGGTGCGCCGCCTGCCGGACGTCCGGCTGGAGGATCATGCCCGGCATGTCAGAAGCAGGCCGACGCCCCCGCAAAATACGTGCGGCCCGGCATCGGGAAGTCCTGGTCGGTCCCGTTGTACCCGAAGTGCCCCGCGTAGTGGACGTCGGTGACATTGTCGATGCCGGCCCAGACGGTCACGCCCTCGGCCACCCTGCGGGTCGCCCGCACCGTCCCCGTGGCGTTGGGCTTCAGCCGCTTGGTCGAGAACGTGTTCGCGCCCGAGGAATAATCCTCGGACTGGACGTAGAAGCTGCGCTCGCCCGCCGCGCGGACGGCCAGCGTCAGGCCGGTGCCGTCGGGAAGGTCCGCCCCGACGAGCGCGCCGGCCAGGTACCGGGGCACGTGGGCGGGGAACCGGTCCCGGACGGCCGTGGCCACCGGGGCGTACGGCGGCGCGAGGTCGTACACCGTGACCTCCTCGACGCGCTGGACCGCCCGCAGCACGGTCATGTTGCCGGACGCCGAAAACCAGCCCCGGCGGAACGACCCCTCGAACTCGTCCCCCGTCGTCGTGACCCGGCCCACGTTGTGGGGCTGGTAGATCCCCGCCGCGTCCGGCGCCCAGTCAATCTGGTCGCGCACGTTCCGCTGGAAGACCCCCGCCCGCACCACGGTCCCCGCGGTCCGGCGCTCGAGCCCTCCCTCCATGGAGCGCCCCCGTTCCGGGCGGAGCTGCGGGTTGCCGCTGCCCGGGTAGAACAGGTCGCTGAGGGTCGGCGCGCGGAACGCCGTCCCGGCGGCCACCTTGAGGGCCACCCCGCCGAAGTCGAAGGTCGCGCCGGCGTGGCTGTTGGTGATGTCCCCGAAGATCGAGTGCCGGTCCAGCCGCACCCCCCCCTCCAGCGTCATGCCGCCGACCACCGGGAGCCGGCGGCCGGGCACGATCGTCCACTCGGTGAAGGCCGAGCCCACCTCGGCCCGCCCGCGCATCCCGGCGGCCAGGCCGTTGACCGGCCCCCCGCCCAGGTCCGCGATGCGGTCGTTCGCGTTCAGCCGCTCCTTGCGCCACTCCCCGCCCGCCATGATCCGGCTCTCCGGCAGCAGCGGCGGCGGCGCGCTGTACTGCGCGCTGACGCCCTGCGCCTGGACCCCGGTGATCGCGTCGTCCATCTCGGGGATCGGGGTGAAGAAGGCGTCGTACCGGAACGTCCCGGACCGGAAATCCGTCTCGTTGACCTCGGCGTAGGAGCGCACGGACGCCTCATGGCCGTCCCACGGGTTCCAGGTCACCGTGCCGTCCGCGAACCGGCGGTGGTCGGTCTGCTCGTCCACGAGCGACGAGACGTCGTTGTTGCCGTACTGCGCCTGCCAGGCGGACCGCAGGAGCGGGTCGCCGGCCGGTTGCGAGCCCGGGACGCCCACCACGCCGTCCCACGATCCCGCGGACACCGCGATCCGGGGATTCGCGAAGGCCTCCGCCTTGCCGAGCAGGTGCTCCCCCCGGAAGGCGGAATTGGGCCGCGCCCCGTCGGACGTCGTCCGGCTCTCGATTCCCAGCAGCCGCACCGGTCCGACCGGCCCGCCCAGGCTGATTCGCCGCGACACCGTGCCGAAGGTGCCCCCTTCGCCGGCGATCTCGCCCGCAAACGCGGCGGGCGGGGCGGGGGTGATGACGTTCACCACCCCGCCGATCGAGCTGGAGCCGTACAGCATGCCTGACGGGCCGCGCACGATTTCCACGCGGTCCACCGCGGCGAACGGCACGACCGTGGGGTTGGCGTCGCCCGTCGCGATGCTGTTGATCGGGCGGCCGTCCTGCATCACCAGGACCTGCGCGGCGCGCCCGCCCCGGATCGTGATGCTGGAGGTGGCCCCGGCCCCGCCGTACCGCGGCGCGTCCACCGAGGGCGCCCGCGCCACCGCCTCGCCAAGGTCGGTGGCCCGTCCGGCCGCCGCGTCGGCC
>CAYNUZ010000415.1:0-2013 GCA_964400385.1 uncultured bacterium
CTTCATCCAGATCGTCTCGGGCGACGATATCCAGATCAAGCGGGTCATCGTCCTGCGGCGTTAGGGGTGGACTGGCAAGAGTTAGGGCTGAAACTGTCAGTTTTCGACGAAAAGTCTGACACCTGTCATGTGGAAATGACAAAACCCCTTTAAAACAAGCGTTTTCCGCTTGGCACGGCCCCTGCAATACATCCCCCCAGCATGGCAAACAGTGAGACCGAGCGGTTCGAGACGTACCTGAACACGGTCCGGGAGATTCCGGAACTGGCACCGGATGATGCCCGGCAGCTCGCGTGGCTGTCGTGGTCGGGGGATCGGGCCGCCCGGCAGGAGTTGATCGAGCACCACCTCTGGATGGTGGTCGAGCTGGCGGAGCGGCTGCATCCGGGCGAGCCCGGGGCGTTCGCGACGCTGCTGATCGAGGGGAATCGGGCGCTCGTGCAGGCGGCGGAGACCTTCCGCCCGTGGCACGACGGCGATTTCCCGGCCTATGCGATGGAGCGCCTGCTCCTGGATATGGGCAAGGAGGCGCTCCCCGCGGCCTGAACCGGGAGCCTCCAATGGGGAGGCGGCGGCGAGACTGGCAAAGCCCTCCCTTCAAGCAGTCTCAGTAAAAAAAACGCCGACCGCCGACCCATTGGGGATTCCCGGATCACGGGACGAGAGGGAGTTTGGCACGACGATGAACATGAACCACCCGAGATCACCCGGCCGGACCCGCGCCGTAGGGGCGCGGGCCGGCCATTCTGTTTTCCTCTTTGTGGCCTTCCTGTGGGCGGCCCGCGCCGCCGCGGCGGCGCCCGGGGTGCCCTCGGCGCTCAGCGCCTACGTCCGGATGGGCTCGATCCAGCTGGCGTGGACCGCGCCCCAGGGCGCCCAGGTCCCCGAGGGCTACCACCTGTACCGTTCGCTCACCCCCGGGGGGCCGTACACCCTGCTGGGGACCGTGACGTGCTCGACGGCGTGCAGCTACCTCGACCGGGACATCCTCAACGGCACCCGGTACGTCTACGTCGTGCGGGCGTTCAACAGCGACTCCCAGGAAGGGCCGTCCAGCGCCGAAGTGGCGGCAGTCGGGGACACCGTGGCGCCCAGCGCGTCCCTGCGCTCGCTCGCCACCGGGCAGCACTTCAGCGGCCGGGGCCCCGCGACCGTCGCGGGGACCGCGGTGGATGCCGCGTCCGGCGTGGCCGAGGTGGCGATCGCGATCCGGCGGAACGACACCCGGGAGTGGTGGAGCGGCCAGCAGTGGACCCGCGCCCATCGTGCGCTGCTTCGGGGGGTGGTGGCGGGGCCGGGGCCCGCGGTGAAGTGGTCCGTGGATACCCGCTCGGTCATGTGGTCCCAGGCCACCTCCTACACCGTCCAGGTGGACGTCAAGGATGCGGCGGGCTACGTCCTCAGCCCGGCGGAGTCCGCCACCCTGTTCGTGGACACCCCGGCCATCCTGACCCTCAGTGTCGCTGCGGCGCCGTCGTCGGTAACGGCGGGGCAGCCGTTCAGCGTCAGCGTCCTGGTCGCCAACACGGGGGGCGGAGAGGCGCGGGACGTCGTGGCCACGCGCCCGGTCGCGGCCGGGACCGCGGGCCTCGGAGCGGCGCCGGCCGCCCCCGAGAACCGGGTCCCGTCGCTGGCGCCCGGGGAGTTCGCCACGTTCTCGTGGACCTATTCCACGACGTCGCCGGGCACCCTGGCCTTCACGGCCACGGCCGCCGGCCTGGATGCCGGTTCGGGGGATCCCGCGCAGGTGCTCCCGGGGCTCTCCAACAGCGTCCTGGTCCGCGCTCCTGCGCGGCTGGATGTTGCGGTGACGCCCTCGCCCGCGAACGTGCGGCAGGGGACGCTGGTCACGGTCCGGATGCTGGTGACCAACTCGGGGCAGAGCGATGCGCGGGTCACGGCCGTGGCGCTCCGCCCGCTGCAGGCCGGCCCGGTCGGCGAGGTGCGCGGCCCCGATCCCGCCCCCCCGTTCGGGCTGCGCGGCGGTGAGTCGCGGGAGGTCGTGTGGACGGC
>CAYNUZ010000416.1:0-2011 GCA_964400385.1 uncultured bacterium
CCGCGCCGGCCCTGGTGGCGCTGTGGAAACGGGGCGGCGCCGCGGCCCGGCGCCGGGGCAGTCGCGGCCCGAATCCTGCTACACTGGCGGTCTCGTGAAGCGGATCCTGTGCGCATGTCTCGCCCTGCTGGCCGTCGGCTGCACCGACAAGCCGAAGCCCCCCGCGGTCAACCTGTACGGCCACCGGGGCCTCGCCGTGCTCCCCTTCCGCAATACCTCCGCCGACGCGGGGCTGGCGCGTGCCGTGAGCGACGCGATCCTCGCGGGACTGGATGTGCTCAAGCCCCTGCCGGTGGCCGGGCCGGACGCCACCTCCGTGCTCGCGCCGGACGCGGGGCTGATTCCCCCCGCCGCGCTCGGCGCGAACCTGGCCGCCGCCCACGGGTGCGACCTGCTGATGACCGGCGAGGTCGCCGGGTACCGGGAGACGGTCAAGCCCGGCGAGCCGAAACGGATCAAGTCCTCGTACCGGGCCTCGGCCTGGAAGTGGGGCTGCGCGGACGACGCGACGGTCACCTTCCTGGTCACGGTCCGGCTGGCCGAGGCGGCGACCGGCCGGCAGGTGTGGCTGCGGACCGTGAACGCGGCCGGCAAGTCCTCCCGCTGGTCGGACCTGCCGTACGACGGCGACGAGACGCGCGCGCCCGCGGAGGGCTGGGACGCCATCCGGGCGAAGGCCGGCCTGGGCGTGGGCGCCGGCGCCTCGGTCTCCACCTCGACGGGGCTGTCCGATCCCTCGTCGGCGTCCGCGCTCTCCGTGCCGCGGTACACCGCGGACTCCAACCTGGGGCTCGCCCGCACCGAGGCCGTGAACCAGGCGGTGCGCGCGGTCCTCAACGACTTCACGGGGCGGGGCGGGTGGACGCCGCCGCCCGCGGGAGCCCCCTAGCGCCGCCGGTGATCCGGGGCCCGCACGGGCCCCACGTAT
This sequence comes from uncultured bacterium, assembly GCA_964400385.1. Classification (GTDB taxonomy): domain Bacteria; phylum Oederibacteriota; class CAKKQC01; order CAKKQC01; family CAKKQC01; genus CAYNUZ01. The sequence goes on from CAYNUZ010000416.1 coordinate 929, forward strand.
AATCGAACGACCACCATGACCGCCGTCCCGTCCGCCCCGTCCACGCTCCGCTCCCTCAAGGGCCTGCTCCCCGAGGAGCTCGAAACCCTCGCCCTGACGGAGGGCGCCCCCCGGTTCGCCGGGCGGCAGCTCCTGGGCTGGCTGTACCGGAAGGGCAGCGCGGACTTCGCGGAAATGACCAGCCTGGCGCGGGGCTTCCGGGCCCGGCTGGCGGAGGGCTACCGGCTCGACGAGGCGCGGGTGGCCGCCGCGCAGCAGGCCCCGGACGGGACGGAGAAGCTCCTCGTGGAGCTGGCCGACGGCGCCCGGGTCGAGTCGGTCATCATCCCGGAGCCGTCCCGGACCACCCTGTGCATCTCCACCCAGGTGGGATGCGCGCGCGGCTGCGCGTTCTGCGCGACCGGGCGGATGAAGCTCCGGCGCAACCTGACGGCCGCCGAGATCGTCGAGCAGGTCGTGATCGCCCGGCGGCGCGCGGCCGTCTCCAACGTCGTCTTCATGGGCATGGGCGAGCCCCTCGACAACTACGACAACGTGCGGCGGGCGGCGGTCCTCCTGGCCTCGCCGGTGGGGTTCGGCATCAGCCCCCGCCACCTCACGGTCTCCACGGTGGGCGTGGTCCCCCACATCCGGCGGCTGGCGGCCGACCAGGTGCCGGTCCGGCTGACCGTGTCGCTCACCGCGCCGGACGACGAGCTGCGGAACCGCCTCATGCCGATCAACCGGCACTGGCCCATCGACGTCCTGCTGGAGGCGGTCCGCGACTACACCGCCGCCACCCGGCGCGACGTGACACTGGCCTACGTCCTGCTGAAGGCGGTGAACGACGCGCCCGCCCAGGCCGCGCGGCTGGCCGTGCTGGCCCGCCGGGTGAACGCCAAGGTCAACCTGATCCCGTACAACCGGACGCTCGGATTCGAGCGGCCGGAGGAGGCGGCGATCCTGGCCTTCCAGACCACCCTGGTCCGCGCCGGGGTGCTCGCCCTCATCCGCCGCGAGCGCGGCGGCGGCATCGCGGCGGCCTGCGGCCAGCTCGTGGACCTGGCGGCCGTCCCTCCCGCCGCCGTCGCCGGACGCGGCCGG
>CAYNUZ010000417.1:0-2002 GCA_964400385.1 uncultured bacterium
GATGCTCGAGGGCGCGGGTTTCGAGGCGGCCTGTTACCGGTCGGCCGCGGAGCCGCGGGCGGTGGTGGGGGAGGCGGCGTCCCGGCTTGCCGCCAGCGGGTGGTCGGTGACCCCCGTGGGGCCCGGCAGCCTGTCCGCGATCCGGCGCGGAGCGCCGCCCGTGGCGGTCCACGCCGAAGCGGAGGGGAGCGGCTCGACCTTCCTGATCCTCGCCGGGTCGTTCACCCGATGAGCCAGCGGAAACTCCTGGGCATTTCGGCGGCCGCGGGGGTGCTCGCCGCGGCGCTGGCCTGGATCTGGCTCGCCGGCAAGGAGCGCGCGCTGGCCGACCTCTCGGCCCCCGCCCCTGCGCTGGTCGCGGACAAGTACATCGCCAGCGGGGCCCGGCTGGACAAGTCGCTCGTGTCGGTGAAGATGGTGCCCCGCGCGTTCATCCAGCCCGGCGCCCTGACCTCCCCCGCCGAAGCCGACGGCCAGCTGGCGCTGGCACCGATCGCGCCGGGGGAACAGGTGCTGGCGAACAAGCTGACCACGGGCGGGGTGGCGCTCGCCCTGGCCGTGCCCCCCGGCAAGCGGGCCGTCACCGTGGCGGTGGATCCGGCGGGGGGCGTGGCGGGCCTGCTGAAGCCCGGCGACCTGGTGGACGTCTTCGTCACGACCGACGACGGGGCGGGACCGCGCACGATCGCCCTCATGCAGGATGCGCCGGTCCTGGCGGTCGGGAAGACGTTCTCCGCCCAGCCCGCCCGGGCCGAGGCGCCCGGCCTGGCGGACGCGTCCGACGGCACGGTGACCCTGGCCGCACTGCCGTTCGAGGCCGAGCAGCTGACCCACCTCGAGCAGACCGGGCGGCTCAAGCTGGTCCTGCGCGCGCCCGGCGACCGCGAGCGCATCCCGCTGCCGGCCATCACGGGGCACCAGGTGAAACCGGCCGGCGGCGGCGAGGATGAGGGAGTGCACAAGCGATGACCGGAGCCATCCTGTTCGCCATGTCCGCCTTCCTCGGCCAGCCGGCCCGGGCTGAAGGGGAGCCGCCGCCCGAGATGATCCAGGTGGACGTGGAGGTCCTCGAGGTGAACAAGAGCAAGCTGCTCAAGGTGGGGCTGGACTGGGTCCGGCTGCTGGAGGGCGCCCCGGTGTCCGGCGCGGCCGCCCCGGCCGGCCCCGCCAGCGCCGCCGAGGTGGTCGAGTCCGCCGTCCATCCGCTCACGAAATTCGGGACGTTCGAGCGCGGGCAGGTGGACGCGTTCATCCGCCTGATCCAGACCAACAACTATGGCAAGCTGCTGGCGAAGCCGAAACTGCTCTGCGTGAGCGGTGCCCAGGCCAACTTCCTCGAGGGCGGGGAATTGCCGATCGTCTCGCAGGACACGCAGGGCCACACCTCGGTCACGTGGAAGGAGTACGGCATCCGCCTGTCGATCAAGCCGGAGCGCAAGGACGCGTACATCCACACCCATGTCCGTGCCGAGGCCTCGACCATTGACGCCGCCACGGCGGTCTCGCTCCCCAACGGGACCTTCATGCCGGGCCTCAAGACCCGGTGGGCGGAGACAGATGTGGAGCTGGCGCCCAAGGCCACGGTGATCATGGCGGGGCTCATCCAGTCCGAGGAGGCGAAGATCTCGAACGGCCTGCCGGTCCTCTCGGACCTTCCCATCCTCGGGTGGTTCTTCCGGCACACCCGGACGGAGACGGTGGAGACGGAGCTGGTGATCTTCCTGACGCCGTCGCTCACCGGCGGACAGGCGGGTGCCGCGGGCACGTGATGGGCCGGGTCGTCGCCGTCTGCGGCGCGAAGGGCGGGGTCGGCACCACCGCCGTGGCCGCCAACCTGGCGGCGGCCCTTTCGCGGCGCGACGAGACCCTCCTGCTGGCGCTGCCGGGCCGCAGCGGGGGGGACCTCGCCCTGTGGTTCGCCGCGGCCGAGACGGCCCCGGCGCCGGGACTGCGGGACTCGCTCGGGGCGCTGACCCCCGAGTTGATCGCCGCCTCGTCGCAC
>CAYNUZ010000418.1:0-1995 GCA_964400385.1 uncultured bacterium
CGCAGCGAGAAGACCCGCAGGACCGCCGCCGAGCGCTCAGCCGTGAAGCGGTCCACGAAGGCCGTCGCCGCTCCCGCCGCCGCCCCGGAGATGGCCGCGCCGGTGGCCGTCACGGCACCTCGCGCCACCTGGACCGGCCGCGCCGTCGTGATCACCGCCGACCGCGAGTGGCACCCGACCGCGGACCGGATTGTGCTGACCGGCCGGGTCCGGGTCCTGCCTGCGGTGTCCGGGAGTCCCTACATTGCACAGGTGAACGGCCTGACCCGGACGCTCACCGGCCAGAGTTCCGCCTCCATGGCCGAGATCCACCTGCCGGGAGAGATCCTCCTTCTCAAGCCCTGAAAATGAAAGCCCGGACGCGCGGGCGTCCGGGCTTCCGTCGGGAAGAGAGGTGGACGCTATTCCAGCCCGCTCACCCGCGTGCCCTGGGGAAACTTCACCTGGTACGCGAAGACCACCTGGGAGGGCTTGCCCGGCTTGAGGTCCACCCGCCACCGCTGCAGCCCCGGCGTCGCCGCGTCCTCCGCCAGCGGGTCCGGCGTCATGCCCAGCGGCTCCACGACCACGTCGGTGTTCCGCGACCGCGGGAGCTGCTCGCGCACCTCGACGGTGCGGACCGACGCGTGCGTGCTCGTTAGCGTCGTGACCCAGCGGTACCGGCGGTAGGCCTTGCCCATCCCGAGCAGGGTCTTGTCCGCATTCTTCGCGTCCCGCAGCTTGCGCTCCACCTTCACGTCCGGATCCTGCCCGAACCCCAGCGTGACGTCCTCGCCGGGCCCGACCGAGGGCAGGGACACCGTGCCCACGAACTCCCCGCCCGAGAAGAGGTTGGCCAGGCCGGGCAGCAGCGGCTCCTCGCCCGCGTAGGCCAGCTTGGCCTCCACGAACGCCGCCTGCGCCAGTCGCGGCACGACCACCAGCGACAGCTCGGCGGAATTGACCGATTCCCCGATCCCGATCCGCCGGGCCTCGACCCCCGAGGGGATGGAGGCGGGCGCGCCGATCCGGAAGTGCGTCGCGAACATCGCGCGCTCGGTCTGCGCCTGGTCCATCTCGACCGGCACCGGCGCCTCGGCCTCCGTCGCCTGTCCCCCGCCGTACATGGCGGGTGCGGCCTCGGGGGCGAACGACCCGACCCGGCGCGCGGCCTTCTGGTAGACCGGCTGCGGCCGCCACAGGTCCAGCCACCAGTTGGTGGGGTCGGGCACCCGGCTGTCCGCCGTCGGATGTGCCGTGGACAGGGTCAGGATGACGTTGGTCCAGTCCTCGCCGGACCGCTGCCGCACCGTCGCCGCGGAAGTGATCGTCACCTTCGGGTCCTTGCCCGCCCCGTCCAGCGTGAGATCGTAGACCGGGGACCAGGACGCGTCGTGGATCATGTAGGCGAGGGTGAACTCCACCCTCCCCGCGGCGGCCATGGTGAGCTCCGCCTCGGCCACCCGCCGGTTGGTCGCCCCGGCGCCGGCCTGCGCCAGCGCCTGCCGCAGCGGGACGATCTGGTCGTCCAGCTCGCGCTTCGCGACCTCGTCCTTGCGCGACTCGGCCAGCAGCTCCTGGATCCGCTTCCCCACGGCCTTGGATCCCTCGGCCACCTGGCCCAGGCTCCCGGCGGCGCCGGCCCCGGTGCGCCCGGCGGCGTCCTTGCCCAGCGACTTCAGGATCTCGAGCTCCGCGGCGCGGGCGAGGATCCGGTCGTCAATCTCCGCCTTGCGGTCTTCCAGCCCGCGGATCTGCTCGTTGAGGTCCCGCACCCGCTTTTCCACGGCCTTGGACGCGAAGGTCGTGCGCATCCGCACCCCGTGGAACTTCGTTCCCGCCGGCCCCCGCACCGCGAGCCGCAGGGAGGCCTCGTCGGCCGCCGCCGGCAGGTCCGCGAAGGTCACCACGACCGGGCCGGCCGGCAGTTCGGCCTCGCCCTCCCGCTCCACCCGCGCGCCGTCCGGATACACCGTCACCGCGCCGGGATGCGACACGACCTCCCGCTCGTCCGGC
>CAYNUZ010000419.1:0-1993 GCA_964400385.1 uncultured bacterium
GAAACTGAGGAACGAAGGGGCCGTGATCGGGGGAACCGGCGGGAACGTGCAGCGCGGCGGGACCCCCGCCCGCCAGCCCGGCCATGTCCGCCGCGAACCAGGGCTCGAACGCGGCGTCCTGCCCGCTCGGGCCGCCCACGAGGTGGGTCCGGGCGGCGATGAGGAGGTCAAAGACGAGGTCGTCCTGCAGGGCCCCGAGGCGGGGGCCGCGGCCGGCGTCGAACCGGAGGAGTTTCACGGGGGCGGTGCGGTCAGGCCCGGGCGGGGCCGGGCTCGGGGTGGCCTTCGACGTGCTTGAGGCGGCCGTCCTCCCACATCTTGACGAAGATTTCCACCAGCCGCGGGTCGAACTGCGTGCCCGCGTTGCGCCGGATCTCCTGGACCGCCACCTCGATGCGCATGCCGCGCCGGTACGGCCGGTCCGAGGTCATCGCGTCGAACGAGTCGGCGATCGTGAAAATCCGGGCGTAGATCGGGATCTGGTCGCCCTTGAGGCCGTTCGGGTATCCGCGCCCGTCGTAACGCTCCTGGTGGTGCAGGACGACGGGCAGGGAGTTCTGGAGGAACTCGAGGTTCTTGAGCACGTTGTACCCGATCGTCGGGTGCTGGCGCATCACGGCCCACTCCTCCTCGGTCAGCGGCCCGGTCTTCTTGAGGATGACGTCGGCGATGCCGATCTTGCCGATGTCGTGGAGCAGCGCGCCGTACTCGAGCTCGGTCATCTCCTGCTGCGAGAGCCCCGCGGCCCGGCCGATCTCCAGCGCGTACCGCACGCCGCGCAGGGAGTGCGATTCCGTCGTGCGGTCCTTGGTCTCCAGGAGGGCGGCGAGCGCCCCGAGCGTCGAGACGTACGACTGCTTGAGCCGGTGCAGGACGACGTTGAACGCCTCGGCGATCGTGCTCGCCTCGTCCCGGCTGCGGATGTCGATCTCCCGGTGGAACTCGCCGCGCTCGATGGCCTGCGCATAGGAGGCCACGGACCGCAGCGACCGGGTGAGCATGCCGATCAGGAAGGTACTGGCCGCCGTCGCCATCAGGAAGGTGAAGACGATCCACAGCTGGTCGTTGCGGGCCTGCTGGAGCAGGAAGGACTGGAAGGTCGGGACCTCGATGCCGAGCCGCACCACGTCCACCAGCCGGTGCCCGCCGGCCATCACGGGCCGGGAGTCAACCAGGAGCAGGCGGGACTCGGAGGGCAGGAGACCGTGGAGGGCGTGCCCGGTCTTCGTCATGGCGGCGATCTCGTCCTCGGTCACGGGAGGGACCGAATCGCCGCGGACGATCGTCGTCCGGCCGCCGCGCTTGATCTGGACCACGGAGACGTGGCGCAGGTCGGGGAGCTGGGTGCGGACGTCATCGAAGAACTCCTGGAGCCGGCCTTCCGCGTCCCGGCCCGAGAGCTCGCCGAGGTGGCGGATCCGCTCGTCCAGCCGCGGGAGGTGGAAGCGGCAGACGTGGGTGACGTCGGTGTCGACGCCCTCGATGACCTGGGTGTAATGCCGGTAGGTGGCGAGCGAACCGGCGAACGTGACGCACAGGAACACCACGAGGGCGGTGACGGCGATCAGCCGCGGCGTCACGCCCTTGAAGATGTGGTTGGGGGCCATCGGCTACGCCCGGCTCGACCGCACGGGGCGGATCAGGGGGACCTTCATCGGGCCGGGCCTGGGCACGCCTGCATTATGGTTGAACCGGCCCGGGGTTGCAAAAGTGCATGCCCGGCGGCAGGTTTGTGCAGGGCCTGCGGAAACGGCGGTTCCGGCCCCCGGCGCGATGGCGTCGTCATGGCAACCAAACCCTAGCGTGGGCGGGCCTTTCGCGCCATCGTCCGCCCCCGTCCCGCCGCCGCCGCCTGGTCGGCCACGGCCCGCTCCAGCGTCAGGACCTGGGCCAGGGCGCGGGCCGCAGGGGCCAGCACCGCCGCGGGCCGCGCCGCCAGGGGGACGGCATGGGTCAGGAGCCGTCCCTCCCGGAACCCGGCCCCGGGTCCGGA
>CAYNUZ010000420.1:0-1993 GCA_964400385.1 uncultured bacterium
GGTGCCGTGCCAGCGCCGCGTCGACGGCGCCGTGCGCCGGCGCGGCCGCGGCGAGGAGCGCCAGGGCGGCGGACGGAAGGGGGAGCCACCGGGAGGGCCGCATCGTCCTTCTGTTGTACAACGCGGGCGCGGGGCCGGCATTGGGGCCGGGCGTACAATGTTCCGGTGACCCCGCCGCGCGGCACGCTGCCCCGGTTCTTCGACTACGTGAAGCCCTACCGGGCGGCCGTGATCGTCGCGGTGCTGCTGGGCGTCGCGCGGTCCAACCTGCCGATGCTCATGCCCTGGGCGCTGGGGAAGGTGGTGGACGAGTTCCTCCCGCACCACGGCGTGGCCCCGTCGCTGGGCGGGATCTCCATGGGGACGTTCTTCCTCATCCTGTGCCTCCTGTACCTGCTCCTGTTCCCCATCGTCTTCTTCCGGGTCTGGATCATGGGCCGGGCGGCCCACCGGGTGATCTTCGACCTGCGGTACGACCTCTTCCAGCACGTCCAGAAGATGTCCCTCGCGTTCTTCGAGCGGCGGCAGGTGGGATCCATCGTGTCGCGCCTCATCACCGACATCTCGATCGCCCAGAACTTCGTGGGCAACGCCATCACGGGCATCATCATGGACGGCAGCCGGTTCGTGATCATGCTGGTGATCCTGCTCTACACCGACTGGCGCCTCGCGGCAGGGTCGCTGGTGATCCTCCCGGTCTATGCGCTGGTGGTGCACCGGCTGCGGCTGCGCATCCACGAGACCAGCCGGATGGTCCAGGACAAGCTGGCCGAGATCTCGGGCGGGCTCCACGAGAAGTTCGCGGGGGTCAAGATGATCCAGTCCTTCCACCGGGAGAAGTCCGAGGAGATCGGGTTCTTCCAGGAGTCCCGGGAGTACCTGGGCCACACGCTGACGGGGGTGCGCCTCCAGTCCCTGGCCCTGTCGTGGGCGATCACGATGACCACGGTCGCGCCCGCGGCCATCGCCTGGTGGGGGTTCAGCCGGGTCCTCGGGGGCGAGCTGACGGCGGGGAAGGTGATCGCCTTCGTCGGGTACCTCGCCCTGCTGTACGACCCACTGTCCCGGTTCACCGAGTTGTCCGTCATCTTCACGAACGCCATCGCGGCCATGGACCGGGTGTTCGAGATCTTCGACCTCCAGCCGGAGGTGACGGAGATCAAGGGCGCGCGCGACCTGCCGGCCCTGCGCGGCGACGTCCACTTCGACCATGTGACCTTCGCCTACACCCACGGCCTGCCCGTGATCCACGACGTGGACGTGGTGGTGCAGCACGGGGAGCGCGTGGCGCTGGTGGGCGAGTCGGGATCCGGCAAGACGACGCTCCTCAACCTCCTCCTGCGGTTCTACGACCCCCAGCAGGGGCGGCTGCTGCTCGACGGGCACGACATCCGCAAGGCCACCCTGCGGTCGGTGCGCAACCAGGTCGGCGTGGTGCTGCAGGAGTCGGTGCTGTTCTCCGGCACGATCTCCGACAACATCCGGTACGGGCGGCGGATGGCGACGGAGCGCGAGGTGGTGGAGGCCGCCCGGATGGCCAACGCGCACGAGTTCATCATGGCGCTCCCGGAAGGGTACGGCACCGAGATCGGGGAGCGGGGCATCAAGTTGTCCGGCGGGCAGCGCCAGCGGATCGCGCTGGCGCGGGTCTTCCTCAAGGCGCCGCGGATCATCATCCTGGACGAGGCCACCTCCTCGCTGGACTCCACGTCCGAAGGGCTGATCCAGACGGCGCTGGACCGGCTGATGGAGGGGCGGACCACCTTCATCATCGCCCACCGCCTCTCGACCGTGATGAGCGCCGACAAGATCGTGGTGCTCGAGGGCGGCCGCATCGCCGAGGTCGGGCCGCACGCCGAGCTGCTGGCCCGGGGCACCGGCGCGTACCGCAACCTGTACCGCGAGCAGTTCAAGTCGGTCCTGACGCCCTGACGCGGCTCCGGCGGGCCGCGCTGGCGGCCGCGCTGCTGGGCGCCGGCGGCGCCCCGGCCGC
>CAYNUZ010000421.1:0-1986 GCA_964400385.1 uncultured bacterium
CGCGCCACCCGGTGGCGGCGCTGCGCGGCCTCCGGCGCGTGGCGGAGGCCGCGCGCGCATGAGGGGGATGCGGCCGCTCGCGGCGGCGCTGTGGCTCCTCGCGGGGATGGCGTGCGCCGCGGAGTTCGACACGCTGATCGCGCAGGGCAAGGACGCGGTCTCCCTCAAGCAGTTCAAGGAGGCCGAACGGCTGTTCAAGAAGGCGCTGGAGCTGGACCCCGTCAATCCCGAGGCGCTCTACGGCGCGGGGTACGCGGCGATGCAGCTCAACAAGCCGCAGACCGCCATCGGGTACTTCGAGGGGGTGCTCAAGCGCACCTACACCACGCCCGAGCAGAAGGGCTTCCACACGCTGGCGCTGACCCGGATCGGCGAGATCCTGCTGTCGAAGCGGGAATACCGGCAGGCCCTCGACGTCTACGCCCAGGGGATCCGGAACGACTCGCGCAACGCGGAGCTGCGGTTCGGGTACGGGACCGCGCTGCGCGGGAGCGGCCAGAACGAGAAGGCGCTGGCGCAGTTCGAGGAGGCGCTCAAGATCGACCCCAAGCAGGTCGGCTCGCTCGTGGGCAAGGCGTCCATCTATTACGAGCTGGGGAACGTGCCCGAGGCCTTCCGGCTGCTCAACGAAGCGTCCGAGGCCGCCCCGGCCAACGCGCTGCCGTACGGGGTGATGGCCGCCTTCTACCAGGACCTCAAGAAGCCGTTCGAGCAGCACCTGCTGCTCGGCCACTACTACTTCTACGCCTCCGATCCGCGGCGGGCGGCCGGGGAGTACCGCACGGCGCTCGCCATCAAGGAGACCGCGGACGTGCACCACACGCTGGGCGTCGCGGAGCTGCAGATGGACCAGGCGGCCGACGCCGAGCAGCAGTTCACCCGGGCGATCGCGCTGGGCATCAAGCCGGAGGACATCTCGTGGGCGCAGCTCGCGCTGGCGCAGGGCAAGCAGGGGAAGGTGCCGCAGGCCAAGGCGTCGCTGGAGAAGGCGATCCGGATCAACGGGAAGATGCCCGGGTACTGGAGCCAGATGTCGTGGCTTTCGCTCCAGTCCGGCGACGCCGCGGGGGCGGAGAACGCCGCGCGCAAGTCCCTCGACCTTGATCCCGCCCAGTCGGTGGCATACCGGTACCTCGGCGACGCGTACAACGCCAAGGGGCGGGCGCGGGACGCCATTGACGCGTACGAGAAGTGCCTGTCCCGCGACCCCAACCTGCCGGACGTCTACGTGAACCTGGGCTGGGCCTACGAGCAGGCCGGCGACCTGGTGTCCGCCCAGCGCAACTACGAGACCTTCCTCAAGATGGACACCGACCCGGCGGTGGCGAAGAAGGTGCGCGCCCAGATCGCGGACCTCCAGAAGCGGGGCCGGAAGAAATCGAGCTGATCGCCCGGCTGGTCACGCTCTGGGGGGCGGCGCTCCTGCCCCTCGCCTTCTGGCCCCCGTTCGAGGACGCCTTCAAGCTGCCGCAGGCGGCGGTGATCTGGGTCTGGGGCTCCCTGGTCGTCCTGCTTGCGTCCTTCCGGGGGTGGCGGGGAGGCCGGAACGGCCCCCCCGCCGCACCGTTCACGCTGGCCGGCGGTGGCCTCGTCGTCTGGAGCCTCCATGCCGGGATGAACGGCAGCCGGGCTGCGGCCCTCATCCCGCTCTGCCTGCTCGTGGCGGGGGCGCAGGTGACCACCGGTCTGGGGCTGCGGGGGCTGCGGGGAAAGCTCCCGGTGGTGATGCTGGCCGGCGGCGTGGTGAGCGCCCTGTACAGCCTCGTCCAGTTCGCCGGGCTGGACTTCGCCGGGGCGCCGGGCGCCGCGGGCGCGCGCCCCTTCTCGACGATGGGGAACCCCGCCTTCATGGCGGCGTACCTCGTGGCCGTTCCGCCGGTGGGCCTTGCCGGGTTGCCGGAGCCCCCGGTCTCCCCCTGGCTGACCCCCTGCCTTTCCGCGGGTGGCGCGGCTCTCCCGTCGCGTCTCCCGGGCTGCGCGTGCGGG
>CAYNUZ010000422.1:0-1956 GCA_964400385.1 uncultured bacterium
GGCGCCGCGGCCGGACGCCCCCCTGCGCGTCCTCGGGTGGCTGGTCGCGGTGGCCGCGGCCGGCTGGACGCTCAGCGCGCTGGCGCCGGAGACCGAGATGGATTCCCTCAAGTACCACCTCGGCAAGCCGCAGCAGTACCTGCTGTCCGGCCGGATCGCGACCAACCTCTCCGTCTTCTTCAAGTTTCCCTCGCTCTGGGAGGCCCTCCTGGCCGCGCCGTACGGCCTGGCCGGGGAGGCGGCGGCCAAGGCGGTCCAGCCGCTGGTGGTCCTGCTCACCGGCGCGCTGCTCGTCGAGGTGATGGGTGCCGCGGCGCCGTGCGGCGGGCGGCTCGCGGCGGGGCTGCTCCTGACCAGCTACGGGCTGGGCCGGCTGGCCGTGACGGCCAAGAACGACGTGCTGGTCGCGGTGCTGGCCCTGGGGGCGTTCGGGGCGTGGCGGCGGGCCCGGGCCGGACGCCGGGCGGGTTGGTGGACCGTCGCCGGACTGTTCCTGGGCTTCGCCCTCGCCACCAAGTACACCGCGCTGCTCGCGGTCGCGATGCTGGCAGCCGTGGCGGCGGCGGGACTCCGGCCGGGCCGGTGGGGGGCCGCGGCCGGATGGGCGGCGCTCGGACTGTCCGGCGGCTACGCGCCATGGGGCGTGAAGCTCTGGCTCGAAACCGGGAATCCCGTGTACCCGTTCGCCGCGGGCCTGTTCCACGCCGGGATGCCGCCCGCGTCCTACACGCTCCTCGCAATCGAGACGCACCGGTATGTGGCCGGTTCCTACGCCACCCTCCCGGACCGGCTGCGGGCCGTCTGGAACCTGGGCATGCAGGAGCACCTCTGGCTCCTGCCCGCGCTGGCCGTGCCCGCCCTCGCCGTCCTCGCCCGTCCCCGGCACCCGGGCCGGGCCTGGCTCATCGGGGGCGGGACCGCGGTCGCCGTCTGGACGGTCGGCCCCCCGCAGGCGCGGTACCTGCTGCAGGGCCTCACCCTGCTGTGCGGCACGCTCGAGTGGGCGGTGGCCGCGCCCGGGCGGACGGCCCGGGTGCGGGCGATCGTCCTGTGGTGCGCGGTCGCGTTCGCCGGCCTTGAGACCGTCCGCGGGTGGGGCGACTACTGGTCGGACCGGGGCTCGCGCATCCCGGTGGCCCTGGGCCTGATTGATCCCGAAGCCTACCTCCGCAACAAGCTCTCGACCTATGCGGACGCCGTCCGGTGGACCGAGGGCCACACCCCGCCCGGGGCGCATGTCCTCGTGTTCGGGCCCACCCGGACCTTCCCGCTCGCCCGCCGCTCGACGCTGCGCACGGACTACGAGGCCTTCCCGCCGCTCGCGCTGGCCGCCGCCGCGCGGGACGGTGACCACCTCGCGCGGAAGATGCGGCAGGCGGGATACACCCACCTGCTGTTCGACCGGCTCAATGCCGTCGCGTGGGGCGAGCAGCTCGCCGTGATCCTGCCGCCGGACCGGGCGCTCGCGCTGTGGGCCGGCTGGTGGCGGCGCCACGCGGCGCTGGTCTACGAATCGCCCCGGTTTGACCTGCGGGAGGGGGCGTTCGCGGTGTTCGACCTCCGTGCCGGACGGCACGCCCCGCCTCCGCCGCTGCTGCTCCCGGGCGTGGAGGGCTGGCTCTTTCCGCCGACGGCGCTGATGGCGGAGGGCCGCGTGGCGGAGGCCCGGGCCCGGTTCCGCCGGGTCGAGGCCGTCGCGGGGGACGTCGCATTCGTGCGGCAGGCCGGGGTGGCGATCTTCGAAGCCGTCCTCCCCCGCGCCGCGGCGCGGCGTATGCTGGAGGACGTGGACACCCGCGGGCTCCGGTCGGTCTGGCTGTATACGACCCTCGCCCGGTATGCCGCCGAGGCGGGGGACGCCGCCGAAGCCGACCGGGAACGCGCCCGGGCGGACGCGCTCCAGTTCCGCCAGCAGGCCGCGCCCGAGGCCGCCGCGACCCGGTGAGGCCCCGCGCG
>CAYNUZ010000423.1:0-1935 GCA_964400385.1 uncultured bacterium
GGCTCGCCGGGCTGTACCAGCCCACCCCGAGCGGCGCGCCGTCCGCCGCCCCCACCCCCACCAGGGCCCCGGCGGCGGGGTCTCCCGCCACCCGGGCCACCTCCGCCGCGTAGACCCAGGGGTGGCCCGCACGGATCCGGGGCCCGGCGCCGGGCACGAGCGTGATGGACGGCAGCATGGCGTCTCGATGATACCGGAAGGCCCCCGCCGCCCGGCCCCAAAAGGGGGATTTTGGGGGGGTTGCGGGCCGCGGGGGGTGCGCCGGGAGGCCCGGGCACGCTAGACTACATACTCCCATGTCCAAGACTCTCGGCATCGACCTCGGCACGACCAATTCGTGCATGGCGGTCGCGGAGGGCCCGCAGCCCACCGTGATCCCCAACCGGGAAGGCGCGCGCACCACGCCGTCGGTCGTGGCGTTCAAGGACAACGGGGAGGTCCTCGTCGGGCTGCCCGCGAAGCGGCAGTCCATCGTGAACCCGTCGGAAACCATCTTCTCCGTGAAGCGGCTGATGGGCCGCAAGTACGCCGAGCCGGAGATCGAGTCGCTCCGGTACCTGCTGCCGTACGGCGTGGCGGCCGATCCCGCCAACGGCGACGCGCGGGTGAAGGTGAAGGACCGGCTGCTCTCCCCCCCCGAGGTCTCGGCCCTGATCCTCAAGAAGCTCAAGAGCGACGCGGAAACCTACCTCGGCTCCGCCGTGGACAAGGCGATCGTCACGGTGCCGGCCTACTTCAACGACTCCCAGCGGCAGGCGACGAAGGACGCGGGGGCCATCGCCGGCCTCGACGTCATCCGGATCATCAACGAGCCCACGGCCGCGTCGCTGGCCAGCGGGCTGGGCGGCAAGCAGGACATGCTGATCGCGGTGTACGACCTGGGCGGGGGCACCTTCGACGTCTCCATCCTCGAGCTGGCCCGCGGCATCTTCGAGGTCAAGTCGACCTCCGGCAACACCTACCTGGGCGGCGACGATTTCGACGCGAAGGTCGTCATGTGGCTCCTCGAGGAGTTCAAGAACCGGGAAGGTGTGGATCTTCGTCAGGATGCGAAGGCTATGCAGCGGCTCAAGGAGGCCTCCGAGGCCGCCAAGATCGAGCTGTCCGCCACCCAGCAGGTGACGATCACCCTGCCGTTCATCCACATGGACAAGTCGCTGGAGACCTCCCTGACCCGTGAGCAGTTCGAGGCCATGACGAAGGATCTCGTGGACAAGACGGAGGACCCCTGCCGCAAGGCGCTGGAGAGCGCGCGCGTCTCGGCCAAGGACATCCAGGCCATCGTCCTCGTCGGCGGCATGACGCGGATGCCGCGGGTGGTCCAGAAGGTCCGCGACATCTTCGGGAAGGAGCCGTACGCGCGCGTCAATCCCGACGAGGTCGTGGCCGCGGGCGCCGCCCTGCAGGGCTCGATCATGGGCGGGGAGATCGCCGAGGTGCTCCTGCTCGACGTCACCCCCCTCTCGCTGGGGCTGCGCACCATCGGCGACGGGTTCAAGGTGCTGATCGACAAGAACACGACGATCCCGATCCGGCGCAGCGAGGTTTTCACCACGACCGAGGACAACCAGGCCTTCGTGCGGATCGGCGTGTTCCAGGGCGAGCAGTCCAAGGCCTCCCAGAACCACCCCCTCGGCGAGTTCGAGCTGGTGGGCATCAAGCCGCAGCCCGCGGGCAAGGCGCGCATCGAGGTCACGTTCGAGATCAACGCCGACGGGCTCCTGCGGGTCTCCGCCAAGGACAAGGAGACCGGGCAGAAGCAGTCCATCGTGATCAAGCCCTCGACCGGGCTCGACCGGGACCTCGTCGACCGCCTGTCGCGCGAGGCGCGCACGGGCGAACGCGGCGGCTCCCTCGCCGCCTCCGCGGATTCCGCGGCCGCGTCCGCCTGACCCGGCCCGCCCCGTGCGCCGCCTCCCGCTCCTCGTCCTCGTC
>CAYNUZ010000424.1:0-1934 GCA_964400385.1 uncultured bacterium
CCTGACCCAGCGGCTGGCGCACGGCCGGGTGCTGGTCCGGCGCATGACCTGGTCGGCGGGGGGCTACGAGGCGGGGCTGGTGCTCGAGCTGACGGGGCCGGCGCCGGCGGCGCTGGAGGTGGACTGGCGGCCCGGCGTGGGCCTCTCACCCGACGAGGAGGAGTACCTGCGCCGGCCCGGGACGTACCAGAACCTGGCGCAGGCCGTGGTCCTCACCCGCAAGGACAAGCTGCGGCAGGGCCCGGCCAAGGCGCCGGCGGAGAAGGCGGGCGACGACCCGTTCTGGGCGGCGGTCCACAACAAGTACTTCGCGGCTGCGCTGATCGCGCCGACCCCCGCCGCATGCGAGGGCGTGGCGGCGATCAGCGGGTTCGCCGGCTCGGACGGCGTGCCCAACATGCTCGGCGCGGGGCTGCGGTTCGCGCTGACCCCGGGCGCCACGCGGGTGCGGATCCCGCTCAAGCTGTTCGCGGGCCCGATGGAATACGGGCTGCTGGAGCGCGCGGGCGACCGGCTGGAGAAGGTGCTGGACCTCGGGTTCTTCGGCGTCCTCGCGCTGCCGCTGCTCCAGACCCTCCACTTCCTCCACGCCTATGTCCACAACTACGGCATCGCGATCATCCTGCTCACGCTGGCGATCCGCGCCGTGCTGTGGATGCCGAGCCAGTGGGGCATGAACCAGATGAAGCGGATGCAGGAGATGAAGCCGCAGCTCGACTTCATCAACGAGCAGTACAAGGACGACCCGACGCGCAAGAACGAGGAGATGATGCGGATCTACAAGGAGAAGGGGATCAACCCCGTGGGCGGCTGCCTGCCGCTGCTCCTCCAGATCCCGGTCATGATCGCCCTGTTCTCCTCGCTCAACAACGCGATCGAGCTCCGGGGCGCGCCCTTCGCGCTCTGGATCACGGACTTATCGGCCCGGGACCCGTTCTTCGTGTTCCCGGTGCTCGTGGGCGTGACGATGTGGCTCCAGCAGCGGATGACGCCGGTCGCCGGCGATCCCGCGCAGGCCAAGATGATGCAGTGGATGCCGCTCGTCATGACGTTCATTTTCAGAAACATGCCGGCGGGGCTGATGGTGTACTGGCTGGTCCAGAATCTGTTCCAGATCGTCCAGCAATGGCGTACCAACCGCAGCCTTGTCCAGGCCAGGACAGGAGGATAACCGATGGATCAGGTCGAGGTCGAAGGCGCAACAGTCGAGGAGGCGGTGCAGGCCGCCCTCATGCAGCTCGGGCGGCGCGAGGAAGAGGTCGAGGTCGAGGTGCTGTCCCGGGGCAGCAAGGGCCTGTTCGGGATCGGCGCCAAGACGGCGCAGGTCCGGGTCAAGGTCAAGGCGGGGGGCGTGCTGGACGCCGCGGCCATCAAGCGCGCGTCCGACTTCCTCGTCGAGGTCATCCGGCTGATGGGGATGGACGTCGAGGTCGAGGGAAAGTGCGTCGGGCAGGAGCTGTACCTCGAGGTGGACCAGGGCGCGGGCGGGATCCTGATCGGCCGCCGCGGCCTCACGCTGGCCGCGCTCTCGTACCTGATGGAGCGCATCGTGAACAACGCCGAGGCCGCGCAGGTCCGGGTGTTCGTGGACGTGGCGGGCTACCTCGAACGGCGCCGCCGCACGCTGGTGACGCAGGCGCAGGAGATGGCCGAGGAGGCGCGCCGCACCGGCCACGAGGTCGAGGGGCAGCCCATGACGGCGTTCGAGCGCAAAGTGATCCATACGACCCTGCACAATGACCAGACCGTGCGCACGTTCAGCCGCGGCGAGGGCATGGACCGTCGCGTCGTGATCGCGGCGGGCAAGCAGGCGATCCCCGGGGAGGAGCTGCGGCCGGGCGCACCGGTGCGGCGCGACGAGGGGGATGACGACCAGCCGGGCCAGGACTTCGGCGGCGGCGGCGGCGGACGCGGCCGGGGCGGGTTCCGGGGCG
>CAYNUZ010000425.1:0-1934 GCA_964400385.1 uncultured bacterium
GGCCGCCGCCGCGCCCGCCGCGGGCTCCGGGGCCGGCGCGGATCCGGCGCCCGCCTGCCGCTGGCGGATCGGGACCGCGATGACGTAGGTGCCGTAGAAGAACGGGCTGTTCCAGATCTTCTCGTCGTCGGCCGGCGAGAGGAGCCCGCTGCCCGGCAGCGGCTGGTACGGATGGTCCGCCTCCTCCAGCCACGACTCCTGCGCCTTCTGCGCGTCCGCGGACGCGATGATCTTGCCGGTGGGATCCACCACCTTGGCGAACATGACGCCCTCGTTGCGCAGCCCCTCGAGCGTTACCTCGTGCCCGAGGCGCTTCAGATCCTCCCAGATCATGTCGAGGGTATTGGCATCCGCCGAGAGCTTCTTCTTGTTGGCCTCCGGGTCGGTGCTGGTCTGGATCACGTCCTTGACGAGGAGCATGATGTCGAGGGTCTTCCCCTCGCCCAGCGACAGGGGCTCCACGGAGTTGGCCGAGAGCGCGCGGGCCAGCGCGAGGCCCCGCTCCCGGATCTCCTTGTCCAGGGCGTCCTTCTGCAGGAGCCGGACCTGCACCCCGGTGAACGCCATGATCCCCAGGATGAACAGCGCGAGGGTGCCGGTGAACTTGAACCGCAGCCCCAGCCGGAAGCCGCGGCGGGGGGCGGGGACGGGTGCGGCGGCGGCGTCAGCCATCGGAAATTCCATTCATGATACTCAGTCGCGCGGGCCGGGGCCAGCCCGCCGCCGCCCCCCCTCCGTCAGAGGATCGAGCGTTCTTTCAGGACCTTGATCCCGCTGCGCACGGCCTCCGCGGAGCCGTGGAGCGCGGTTTTCTCCTCCGCGGACAGCTTGAGCTCGATGATCCGCTCCACCCCGCCCGCGCCGATCACCATCGGCACGCCCAGGCAGACGTCCTGTTCGCCGTACTCGCCGGAGAGCATCGCCGCGCCCGGCAGGAGCCGCTTCTCGTCGCGCAGCAGGGACTTCACCATCAGCGCCACCGAGGAGCCGGGGGCGTAGAACGCGCTGCCCTGCTTGAGGAGCGCCACGATCTCGGCGCCGCCGTCGCGGGTGCGCTGCACCAGCGCGGCGATCCGGTCGGCCGGCAGCAGGTCCGTGATCGGGATCCCCGAGACCGTCGTGTACCGCGGCAGCGGCACCATGGTGTCCCCGTGGCCGCCCAGCACCATCGCCTGCACGTCCTTCGCGGACACGTTCAGCTCCCGGCTCACGAAGTACGCGAACCGGGTGGAGTCCAGCACCCCGGCCATCCCGAAGACCCGCGCCTTCGGGAAGCCCGTGACCTTCCACGCGAGGTAGGCCATCACGTCCAGCGGATTGGTGACCACGAGGACGAACGCCCCGGGCGCGTGCGTCTTCACGTGTTCCGCCGCCGACTTGATGATCCCCGCGTTGGTGGCCAGCAGGTCGTCGCGGGACATGCCGGGCTTGCGCGCGATGCCGGCCGTGATCACGACCACGTCCGCGCCCTTGAGCTGCGCGAAATCGTTCGAGCCCTCGGCGAAGACCGACCGCTGCTCCACCGGCGTGGACTCGGCGAGGTCGAGCGCCTTGCCCTGCGGCATGCCCTCCACCACGTCGATCAGGACGGTGTCGGCGATCTCGTGCATCAGGATCTGGTGGGCGACGGTGGCCCCGACGTTTCCTGCTCCGACGACGGCGACTCTGGGACGGCTCATGGACGACTCCTCCTTGGCATGGCGATGAGGTCGGTTAGGACCTGAATGGCATCAACGATAGTCGGTGGCCTCCCGGTTTGCAAGGAGGCCGGTCAGGCCGGCAGGAACAAGGTCCCGACGGACTCGCCCCGGACGGCGCGCAGCAGGACGTCGCGGTCGGCGCCGCGGGCGATGAGGACCGGCCGGCCCGCGCGCGTCACCCGCGCCGCGGCCTCCAGCTTCGTGCGCATGCCCCCGGTGCCCACCGCGCTCCCG
>CAYNUZ010000426.1:0-1926 GCA_964400385.1 uncultured bacterium
CCCGGCGTCGCCTTCCTCGCCGCCCGCGCCGCGCCGGAGCTGGTCCACCGCCGCCGGTGGGCGGAGGCCGCCGCGCTGCTGCAGCCCTGCTTCGCCGCCGACTACCCGCAGCCGGACGTCCAGCACGCGTTCTACGGGCTGGCGCTGGAAGGTCTGGGCCGCCGGCGCGAGGCCGCCGCCGAGTTCGCCCTCGCGCTGCGCCTCAACCCGGGCCAGGACGCGTACCGGCAGCTCCGCGACCGGGTTTCCGGCCCGAGGAGACTCCCCCAGTCACAGTAAGCCCGGGGACCTGGGAGTTGGCGAAATCCATTTTGCCCACCCCGTGACAAAACTGCCCTTCGGGCCACCTGCTCCCTCCCGCGGCGGAGTACGCTGTGATCAGGAGGCGATGACGATGACACGAAAACAGGCCGAATGTGCGACAGATGTGCTGAACAATCTTGTGGTGGCGATCGCGGTCGGTTCGGGGGGTGATTGGGTGGTGGCAGGCACTCGAGTCACTCTGGATCTCGCGGGATTCATCGTTGCCGGGCTGTGCTTCAAAATGAGCCAGCATTTGACCGGTCGATTGGGAGGGCCTACCCTATGAAGATGACCCTGACTTCACACGATTGGATCGGCATCGGCATGTATGTGTACATCCTGGTCGTTTTTGCCGGATATCCGTTGTACGAAGCGCATCGGAGCAGGCATCATCGACGCCGACATCGACACGTACGCTGAGATTCTGGTCTAAGGCATGCTCGCCCCCAGCCGGGCGGCGAGTGCGCGGTATTCCGGTTCGTCGGGACGAAGCCGGACGGCTTCGCGGATGAGCCGCCGGGCGTCGGCCGCGCGGCCCACCTGGGCGTAGTTCAGGGCCAGCGCCGCCGCGGCCCGGCCCGAGAGGGGATTCTGGCGGAAGGCCTCCTCGCTGTGCGGCAGTGCCTCGGCGCCCCGGCCCAGCCGCTGCAGGGCGTTCGCCATACCGGCCCGCACGCGGGGGTTGTCGGCGCCCAGCTCCAGCGCCCGGGTGAAGGCGGCCAGTGCCAGCGGGGAGTCCCCCGTCACCATGTACGCGTCCCCCCGCCGCACGTAGGTGGTGCCCACGTCCATGAGCAGGTCCGGGACCGCGCGGTAGGCGCGCAGCGCGTCCCCCAGGCGGCCCTGGTCCAGCGCCTCGTCGGCCGCGTGGAAGGCGGCGGCGGAAAAGACCGGGAGGTCCGGCAGCGTCCGGGGCGGGTGGGCCCGCCCGGTCCGGAAGATGGTGTAGCTCTCGGTCTGGAAGGCCACGTCGGTCCGGGTCGCCAGGAACCGCTTGAACTCCCGCCAGGCGCCGTACGGCGCGTCGAAGTAGCCGGGCCGGTCGAGGTACTGCATCGCCACCGGGCCGGTGGAACACAGCCAGCGGAATCCGCGCTGGCGCAGCCGCTTCCCGAGCGCCCCGGCCGTGGGCGCCTCCTCGAGCAGGGTGACGAGGCGGCTGCGGCCGAAGTGGAAGTCGGCGAGGCACTCGCGGCGCACGAAGTAGGTGCTGAAGTCGGAGATGAACCACACCCGCTCGCCCGGGGGGACGTGGGCGTTCAGCCACGCGGTCGCGTACCAGGTGTACGGGGCGGGCTGGAGCCCGAGCTGCTGCTTGGAGGCCGGGGTGTCGAAGCCGGTGGCCAGCCCGAACGGGGCGAAGAAGATCCACTGGATGAACACGGCATACGCGGCGCCGAGGCCGAGCCCGGCCTCCAGCACCGCGGTGAGGGCGCGCCCCAACCGTTGTCCGGACTGCCGAAGCGGCCCAAGCCACCGGCCGAGGGCGGCGGCCTCGAGCACGCAGACCGCGGGCAGGATCGGGAGGAAGAACCGCGCGTCCGGCGCGAGGACGAGCCACCCGGCGGCGTAGGCGAGGACCGCGCGGCGCAGGTCGCGCTGCGGCCCGCGGGGCGGCGCAAC
>CAYNUZ010000427.1:0-1916 GCA_964400385.1 uncultured bacterium
GCTCCTGGCGCCGGTGGCGGTGCTGGCCCCCTCCCGGCGGCTCCTCGCGCACCTCCAGCGCGCGGTGGCGCGGGACCACGGGCTGGCGCTCGCCAACGTCTTCTTCGAGACCTTCCAGTCCTTCGCCCGGCGGCTCCTGATCGAGGACGGCGTGCCCGCGGCCCGGTTCGCGGAGTCCCCGGCCGTGGACGAGCGGCTGCTGGAGCGTGCGCTGGACCGGCTCGGGGCGGACCATCCGCTGAACCGGCTGGAGGGCTCGCCGGGGTTGCTCGGCACGCTGCTGGCCACCGTCCGGGACCTGGATGAGGCGCGTGTGACCGCGGAGTCGCTGGACGATCCGCAACTGGCCGAGGTGCGCGGCGCGGGGGAGCTGGAGGTCATCCAGCCGCTGCTGGCCGCGCTCGAGACCGAGCGGGCCGCCGCCGGGCTCCTGAACCGGTCGGCCATGGTGGCTGCCGCCGCGGACCGGGCCCCTGCCTCCGCGTGGCTGGCCTCGTTCGTCCATGTCTTTCACTACGGCGCCTACGACCTCACCCAGCACCAATTGGACTGGCTGGCGGCGCTCGGGGGGGTGGTGCCGACCACGGTCCTCTTCCCGGGCGTCGCCGAGCGGGAAGGCCGCCTCCATCCGGCCTACCGGTTCGCCGAGCCCACGCTGGCCGAGATCCGGAAAAAGGCGGGCGCGCACGAAGTGTGGATCACGGCCCCCGGAATCCACCGGCCCGATCCCGTGGTGATCGAGGCGGGCGATCCCGCCGAGGAGTACGAGCTGGTCGCCGAGGAGATCCGGCGGCTCATGGAGGCGGAGGGCTGGCGGACCTCCGAGATCGTCGTGGTCGCCCGGTCCCTGGAGGAGCCGCTGGGCCATGTGGCCGCCGCCTTCGCCCGGGCCGGGGTGCCATGGGAAACCCCCGCCGCCACCCCGTTGCCGAAGCTGCCCGCCGGGCGGGGTCTGCTCGCCCTCGCGCAGGCGCTGGCCGGCGGAGCCTCGCCGCAGATCGTCACCGAGCTGTTCATTCAGCCGTGGCTCAAACTGTTTGACAGTTTGAGCCACCCTGAGCGGTCAATGGGGCCTGCGCAAGGAGCCAGTCGAATGGGTGGCGGGCTCGCGCGCGTGAGCGCGCTGGCCCGCCGGCTCCCACCCTTCGCCGGCTCGGCCGACTGGGAGGGGATCGCCGCGGCGGCGGACCCCGACCGGGACGCGGTGGACATCGCGGCCGCCCAGTCCGTGGCCCGGGGCGTGCAGCGGCTCGAAGGCTGGGCGGGGATCTTCGAGAAGGAGGCGCCGTGGAGCGCCCACGTCGCGGTCTGGATCTCCGCCTTCGAGGCGCTGATCCCCGAGCCCGGGGAGCACCTGGAAGTGCTGGAGGCCGGGCTCAACGCGGTGGAGGAGCTGCGGCTGCTCGATCCGGTTGAGCCGGATGTCACCCGGGCGGAGTTCCACGCCCGGGTCCTCCGGGCCCTGGAGCGCGCTGCCGTGGTCCAGCGCGACCGCAAGGGCGGGGTCCGGGTCCTCTCGGCCATGGATGCCCGCGGGGTGCGGCCCCGGGCGCTGTTCCTCACCGGGGCAAACGACGGCGTCTTCCCCCGGGTGGCGCACGAGGACCCCTTTCTGCGCGACGACGCCCGCCGGGTCCTGAACGATCCCGTCGGGTTCAAGATCCAGACCAAGCGGGCCGACGGCGGGGCGGAGGAGCGGCTGATCTTCAGCCTGCTGACGGCCGCCCCTACCGACCGGCTGGTGATTTCCTGGCATGCCGAGAATGGCCGGGGCAATCCGACGCCGGTCTCATCGCTGGTCCAGGCATTCATGGGGACGACGGCGAACTGGCCCCGGCGGGCCCGGGAGACGGCGGCGGCGTTGCGGGAGGCGGCCCGGGCCGCCGCGCTCGGCGCGGTGCACCCCTCCCACACGG
>CAYNUZ010000428.1:0-1915 GCA_964400385.1 uncultured bacterium
TCCCGCCGCTACTACGAGCTGGAACGGCTCTGGGCGGACGTGCCCCGGCTCGCCTGGCAGGCCGCCCCCGCCGCCGGCGCGCCCCGGACCCGCCGGAAAGCGGGCCGTCCCCGCGCCGGCGCCTGATCCGGCCGTCCCGACGGGCCTGATGCCGCCCCCCCGCCGTTCCGTTATTATGTTCTCCATGGTGCGATGGCTCGCGACCGCGGCCCTGTGGACGCTGCTGGCGCCGGTTCCGGCCGCCCGGGCGGCCGGCCCGACCCCGGAGCAGGCCACGTTCGCCCCGAACCTCGAGGTGGCCGACGCCCCGACCGCCTCCACCCTCTACGCCCGCATGTTCCACATGAATTTCCGGGCCTTCCGGGGCGGCGGGATCATGATGAAGG
The DNA here is from genome assembly GCA_964400385.1 of uncultured bacterium. GTDB lineage: Bacteria > Oederibacteriota > CAKKQC01 > CAKKQC01 > CAKKQC01 > CAYNUZ01. Next base: position 387 of record CAYNUZ010000428.1, read on the forward strand.
GCATCGCCAGCTTCAACAACTCGCTGAGCCTGGGCCTGGGGGCCAAGGCCAACAACGTGATCGGCAACGGGAGCGTCCGGTTCGACGACCAGCCCGTCGCCGCCGTGGCCAAGATCAAGCTGATCAGCCTGCCGGCCCTGGCGATCACCACCGCGGTGGGCTACGACGGCCTGGGCTACGACGTCACCCGGCAGAAGGGGGTCTACGGCGTGGTCACCAAGGACCTCAACGCTGCGGGCCTCATGTTCCGCGCCCACGGCGGCGCCGGCGCCGTCCGGTTCCGGAACTTCAAGGCCAAGACCGACGTGAACGTGTTCGCCGCGGTGGACGCCGCCCTGTCCGAGGAGCTCTTCACCGGGGCGGAGTACGACGACATGGCGTACCACCAGGGCTCCTTCAACGTGAGCGCCGGGTACGCGTGGGACGTGGGGCTGCGGCTGGAGCTGGACTTCAAGTCGCTCTTCCGCGGCGTCAGGAACCACTACCGCGTGCTCAAGATCCTGTACACCTTCTGACGGCATGACCCGCTGATGGCCTACGAAGCCGAACTCGAGTTCGAGCGCCCGCTGCTGGACCTGGAGAAGCGGATCGAGGAGCTGCGCGCGCTGCCGGAGCGCGACCGCGGCGCGAAGCAGGGCGAGCTGGACAGCCTGGGCCGGAAGGCCGCCGAGCTCCGGAAGAACCTCTATGCCAACCTGACGCCCTGGCAGCGGGTCCTGGTCGCGCGCCATCCCCGCCGCCCGTACACGCTCGATTACGTGGGGCTCCTGTTCTCCGAGTTCGTCGAGCTGCACGGGGACCGGCACTTCGGGGACGACCCGGCCATCGTCTGCGGCCTGGCGCGGCTCGAGGAGCGCGCGGTCATGGTGATGGGCCAGCAGAAGGGGCGCGACACCAAGGAAAACCTGATGCGCAACTTCGGGATGATGAACCCCGAGGGCTACCGCAAGGCGCTGCGGTTCATGAAGCTGGCCGAGAAGTTCCGGCGCCCCGTCGTCACCCTGATCGACACCCCGGGCGCCTACCCGGGCATCGGCGCGGGGGAGCGCGGCCAGTCCGAGGCGATCGCGCGCAACCTGTTCGAGATGAGCCTGCTGCGGACCCCCTGCGTGGCCGGGGTGATCGGCGAGGGGGGCAGCGGCGGGGCGCTGGGGATCGGGGTCTGCGACCGGGTGCTGATCCTCGAGAACTCGGTCTACTCGGTCATCACGCCCGAGGGGTGCGCCGCCATCCTGTGGAAGAGCGCCAAGCACGCGCCCGAGGCGGCGAAGGCGCTGAAGATGACCTCGCAGGACCTCAAGGACCTCGGGATCGTGGACGAGGTCATTCCCGAGCCGCCGGGCGGCGCGCACCGCGATCCCGTCGGCACCGCCGCGAACATCAAGGCGTACCTCATGAAGGCGCTGCACGAGCTCGACGGCCTGGACCCCGCCGCCCTCCTCGCCCGGCGCTACGAGAAATTCCGGGCGATGGGCCGCTTCCTGGAGGGATCCTCCTGAGCCCGCTCCTGCTGGCGCTGGGCCTCGCCG
>CAYNUZ010000429.1:0-1909 GCA_964400385.1 uncultured bacterium
CCCGCCGCGGGCGCGCAGCCGTCGCCGCCCGCCCCCGCCGGGGGCGTGGCGCCGACGATTGACGACGCCACGAAGCACGCCGTCGAGGACCTGGGCCACCAGTTCGAGATCGGCCGCAACCGGGTCGAGCAGGTGCTGACCCCGTTCATCGGCGAGAAGGTCACGAAGAAGATGCTGGCCTGGTCGCTCGAGCGGGTCCAGAAGGCCCACCCGGTCATGAAGATGGTCCACTGGGCGCCCAACGGCGACCTCCTCGACAACGGCGAGGTGGAAGTGGACCGGCTGGTGAAGAACCTGGACGGGTTCATCGGCCAGGACGCGACGCGGATCGTGAAGACGGCGCTCCTGGAACTCCTCAACATCCGGCTGTCCGCGGTCGAGCAGACCCTGGGACCCTCGATGCGGCAGGCCGTCGAAAAAGAGGTGGCAAAGCTCGGGGAACTGCTCAGGTGAAGGGGGCCGTGCGCCGGGCCGCCGCCCTCGCCGCGGGCCTCCTGTGGCTCGGCGGGTGCCAGTGGATCTGGCCCGAGCGGTACATGCTCCGGGACGCCCAGCAGCTCGAGGCGCAGGCCAAGTACCAGGAGGCCGCCGCCAAGTACGAGGAGCTCTACCAGAAGTACTCCGCCAAGCCCGAGGCCCTGACCGCCTTGTCGCGCGCCGCCGCCCTGTACGAGGAGCGGCTGGGCAACTGGCAGAAGGCCGCCAGCTTCCTCCAGGAGCTGCGCAGCCGGACCGAGAACAAGCCGGAGTATCCCTCGGTCCTGCTGCGGCTGGCGCGGGTGCTGGAGAACGGCGGCTCGCCGTACAAGGACTCGCTGGAAACCTACGGCATCATCTGCAAGAACTGCGCGTCCGCCCCCGAGAGCGCCGAGGCGATGATGGCCCAGGGCCGCATCCACGAATCGCTCCAGAACTGGGTCGCGGCCAAGTCGGACTACGAGAACGCCATCGCCAAGCTGGGCACGAGCCCCAAGGCCGCGGCCGTCCGGACCCGCCTGCAGTCCGTCTGGCTGCTCGAGGCGCTGGACGCGTACTATGCGGGGAAGGTGGAGGACGGCGTGACGCTGGCCGGCGAGGCGCTCAAGAAGGAGCTCACCGTCCCCGAGGTGAAGCGCGGGCTCGAGGACCTGGTCCGGCGCTACCGGAACGCGCAGCGCCTGTGGGACGGGAATGCCGGGCTGGTCATCCTGGACGACCAGTCGTTCGTGGGCGCGGTGGACGCGAGCCGGTTCATCGTGCGCGCCGAGCGGACGCCGTCGCCCGTCACCCCCGAGGGCTGGTCGTTCACGGTGGACGCCAAGCGCGGCACGTTCACGGTGGCGCAGGCGCTGCCCCCGGTCGCGGCGGATCCCGCGGCCAAGGGCAAGGCCAGGAAGACCGAGGCGAAAAAGGCGTGGTCCTTCAAGAGCTCCTCCGAGAACCAGGCGCTGGGGTGGTGGTGGTCGGCGGACGGCAGCCTGCTGGCGTGGATCGACAAGGCCCGGGGCGGCCACAAGCGGACGCTGCGGATCCTGGAGCCGGCGACCCGCAAGACCTGGTCCGTGTTCACCGACCCCGCGGGCGAGGTGCTCGGCGAGTCGGTCCTCATCCTGCCGCACGCCCGGAAGCTCATCTTCCCGTACAAGGATTTCCTCGCGGTGTCCGACCTGCGCGGCGGGAACATGGTGAATTTCCTGCTGCACGGCGACAAGGACCACAAGGTCAAGTTCCGGGGGCGGAACGTGGAATACTTCGCGAGCTCCGCGGACGGCCTGGAGGTCGCGGTCGCGGTCCGGCAGGGCACGGCGGCGAAGGCGCCGGCGAAGGGCAAGGGCGATGCCGAGCCCGCGCCCGCCGACCTCGCCATCTGGAAGCTCGGGCTCGCCGTCGCCGAGCCGTAGGGCGGATGGCCCGCCGGCGCCGCCCGTCC
>CAYNUZ010000430.1:0-1904 GCA_964400385.1 uncultured bacterium
GGCGGTGTGCGCGGCGGCCCTGGCGGCCGGCGCCGGGCCGGCCCTGGGCGCGAAGGCGAAGCGCGCGCCCCGGAAGGCGAACACGGACGAGGCGCTGCGCCGGGCGCAGCGGGAGATCGCCGCGAAGCGGGAATTGGAGCGCCGGCTGGAGCCCGAGATCCGCCAGCATGAGGCGAAGGAGCAGCGGGTCCTCGGGGAGCTGGAGGCCCTCGACCAGGCGCTGGCCGCCCGGCGCACCGAGCTCAAGGCGATCGAGGACGAGGTGGCGGAGGCCGAGGCGAAGATCATGGGGGTCCGCCGCCAGCAGCGCCTGACCGCGGGCCAGATGGCCCTCTCCACCCGGGGGGGGGGCGGGTTCTTCCGGTCCGGGCGCGAGGCCGACGAGGAGGCCGCCCCCGCGTCCGCCGCGCTGTGGTGCGCCAACGCGGAGGCCGCGCGCCTGTCCGACGCCCGGCTCTCGGGCGCGGAGCTCCAGGAGCGGTCGGTCCGGGCCGCGGAACACCTGCGCGAACTGACGCGCCTCCGGCGGATGGCGGCGGCGGCGACCCGGCGGGTGAACGACGCCATGCGGAAGAAGTCCGCCTTCCTGGACCAGCTGCGCCTGGACAAGAGCCAGAAGCTCGCGCTGCGGTCGGAAAGCGCGGAGGCGCGCCACCGGCTGGAGCGGGAAGTGGACAAGCTGGAGCGGGACCGGGAGCGGGAGGCGCCGGAGTCCTCCGTGCCGTCCGTGGCGCGCGTCGGCCAGCTCCTCTGGCCCGCGCGCGGGCCCGTGCTCCGCCGGTTCGGCTCGCACATCCACAACGAGTTCAACGCCATGGTGTACAGCTCCGGGATCGAGATCGGGGCGCCGGCGGGCGCCGAGGTGCGGGCGGCGGAGTCCGGGCGGGTGGAGCGGGCCCGGTGGCTTCAGGGCTTCGGACTGGTTATGATTGTGAACCATGGCAGCCACTTCTACACGCTCTACGGCCACCTCCAGAACGCCGCGGCGGCCGAGGGGCAGGTCGTGAAGCGGGGCACCCTGATCGGGCTGGTCGGCGACACCGGATCGCTGGGCGAGCCGTCGCTCTATTTCGAGGTGCGCCAGAAGAGCCTGCCGCGGGACCCGCTCAAGTACCTCGGCCGGGAAGCGGCTCCGCGTCCCGCGGCGGCGGACGGCGCCGAATGACCCGGGCGCTGGCCTGCGGCCTGCTCGCGGCCCTGGCGGGAGGTCCCGCGCACGGCGCGGCGACCGGCGCCGACGACGCGAAGCTGGAGCCCTTCCTGAACGCGCTGGAGCAGCTCCAGCAGAAGTACGTGGACGAGTCCAAGGTGGACTCTGCCCGCCTCATGACCAAGGCCGAGGAGGGCGTGGTGGACGCGCTCGATCCCGAGAGCCTGGTGCTCGCGGGCGCGGCGGCGCCGGCGGCCGGGCTCACGGACCCCGGACTGGTCATCGGCGTCAAGGACGGGGTGGCGAACATCCTCGACGTGCTCGAGGGCAGCCCCGCGGCGGCGGCCGGGCTCCGGGCCGGCGACCGGCTGATGCGGGTGAACGGCGAGCCCGCCTACGGCAAGAAGCGGCTGGAGGTGGAGCGCGCGCTGGCGGGCCAGCCCGGTTCCCGCGTGGTCCTGCTCTGGGAGGACCAGGACGGGGAGCTCGAGGAGGCCACGGTGGACCGGCCGGCGGCATTGCGGGCACGGAGGAGCTCGGCGATCTTGCGGGCGACGAACTTCGACGCCGCCGCGCTCGACTGGAAAAGCAGGGCGGGGACGCGCGTGTGCGGCAGCGGATGCAGGTGCGGGTGGGGAGAGGACATGGGTCCGGGGTTGTTCGGGAGCGGAGGCTTACCGTTGTTGTAGCGTAAGCTCCCCGGTTTCGTCACGGGAACTGGCCTGGTTGCGACGAGGGGACGACCGCATAACCT
>CAYNUZ010000431.1:0-1894 GCA_964400385.1 uncultured bacterium
AACGCACGGGTTGGCCCGTCCCGATGTGTCGGCGCTATTCGCGCGCGGCGATCTGTTCCTCCACGCCGGTGATGTCGGCGGTGCGGGGGTGTTGACCGCGCTGCGCAGCATCGCGCCCACCGAAGCCGTGTACGGCAACGTCGACGATCCACACGATCCGGCGCTCGCCGCCGAGCGGACCGTGAGGATCGCAGGCGTGACGATCCATGTCAGCCATGGGCACGAGCTCGGACGGCCGACGCCCGAGCTCGTCCTCGCGCGATACGCCGGCGACGTCGTGGTGTTCGGCCACCCGCACCGCGCCACGGTGATCCGGTACCGCGACCAGGGAACGCCCCTGTGGGTGACGGGCCGGGCGGGCGCCGTCACCGCGGCCACGGACGGGGCGGAGTGGACGCTGGCGCCGGTCCAGCCGACGTTTCCGGCGCCCGCGGGTGGCGGCCGCCGGTAGCCAACCCCGGGGGGGGCCGATATAGTTATGGAAGAGTCCCGATCATGACGCCCCCCCGGATCGTCCTCACCCTGCTCCTGCTGGCCGCGCGCACCGCGCAGGCCGGCGCGGGCGTGGCCGGAGGCGACCTCTTCAAGATCCCCGTCGAGGCCCGCGGGTGGGGACTGGGCGGCGCCTATTCGGCGATCGCCGACGACGTGGGGGCGCTGGCCGTGAACCCCGCCGGGATGGCCGCCAGCAGCGACCCCACGATGCGGTTCACGTTCCTCCGGCTGATCGGCGGGTCCAATTTCGAGTCCATCCTGGGGTCCTACCCCATCGGCCGGTGGGGCACGTTCGGGGTGATGCTGCTGTACCGGCAGCTTCCCGCGATCGACAACGGCGACAGCCCGCTGGTGCTCGGGATCGACAAGCCGATCACCGTGAGCGACGGGGCGTACGGCTTCTACGTGGCCTTCCCGTTCAGCCACCTGCTGCCCGGCACCCGGGTGGTCTCGCCGCTCTCGATCGGCGTGGGGATCAAGAAGCTCTCGACCCAGATCGCGGACTTCAGCGCGAACGCCACGGCGGTGGACGTGGGCGCCCTGTGGACCACCGACGTCTTCCGGTTCGCGGTCTCGGGGATGAACCTCGGCGGCGGGTACACCTTCCCCGGGGTGGTGGATTCCGAGTCCGACCCGCTGCCGCAGACGCTGCGGACGGCGGTCGCGTGGGTGCCGTTCGAGGACGCCAGCACGTCCTGGACCGTGGCGCTCGAGAACGCCTCGTACGTGGGCGTCTCCACCGACCAGAAGACGTCCAACGGCAGCCACACCGCGAAGGAGTCGCTGAACCTGCTCGGGTTCGGCGTCGAGTACTGGCGGCTCAAGAAGATGGGCGTGCGCATCGGGTACGTCCAGCCCTGGGGCGACGGGAAGGACGCGTACGCCGCGGCCCGCGCGCTGACGGTGGGCATCACCTTCCGGCTCTTCACCTCGCGCCTCGCGTACCAGATGGACATCGGCTACCGGCCGATCTCGCTGGGCTCCGACAAGCAGGACGCCGGGACCTTCTCCCTCTCGATCCGGTTCTGACGGCCCTTCCCTCGCTCCTCCTCGCCTGGAACCTGGCCGTCCTGGCGGCCTGGGGCGCCCGGTACCGCCCGAGCTGGCACGGGTTCGCCTCCGCCGCGGCCCAGTACTTCGTCCCGGCGCGGTTTTCCGCGCACGCCCTGGCCGCCAACTGGGCCGCCTTCGCGGCGTCCGGAATCGCCGCCGCCGGGCTGGCGGGGGCGGCCTGCGCCGCCGGCCGGCGGATCGCCCGGGTGGCCGGGCGCCGCCGGGCGGGGCTGCCGCTGGCCGCCGCGCTGGGCGCCGGCGCGGCCGGGTCCGCTGTCCTCGGGGCCGGCCTGCGCGCGCTGCTCGCCACCACGCCGCGGGCGGCGGCACTGGCGGTGCTGCTCCC
>CAYNUZ010000432.1:0-1880 GCA_964400385.1 uncultured bacterium
GTCTCGCTCCCGGGCTCGGCCGGCGTCACCTTGATCTCCAGCGGGCTCGGCAGGCTCGACTTCTGGTCCTTCTTCGTGATCTTGAACGGCTTGCCGCCGCGGCTGCTCACCTTGAAGACCTTCTTGAACGTCGAGCCCTGGTCGATCAGCCCGACGTTGACCCGCGGGGGCAGGACCTGCAGATCGCCGACCACCTCGGCCATGACCTGCACATCCGCGAGCGGGTACTTCTCGAGGTTCGTCCGGATCGTCGTGATCGCCTGCAGCGTGCCGCGCGGGGCGTTGCCGTTGTACGTCAGCTCCAGCGTGCTCTGGCCGACCTCTTCGCCGTCCACCATCGTCGGCTTGGTGTCCAGCACTTTGACGCTGATGTACCGGCCCTTGCTCGAGCTGGCGTACCCGACCTTGAAGTCGCCGGCCGGGCCGTTGACCTTCACGATCTGCTTGACCGGCTCCCCGTTGCGGACCTCGCCGAAGCTCACCAGGGGCGGATCGAAGGCGATCGTCGTCTTGACGAACGCGTGGATCTTGACGATCTGCTCCGGCTGCTGCGGGTCGTTGGTCGTGCAGGTGACCCGCTGGTTCGCATCCCCGTGCTTGCCCTGCGGGTTGTACTTGACCGTGATGATCCCCGACTCGCCCGGGGCGTACTCGAGCTTGGGCAGCTCCGGCACCGTGCACCCGCACGAGGCCTTCGGCTGGCTCGTGAACTTCAGGAGGCCGTCCCCCTTGTTCGTGAACTTGAACTCATAGGACACGGGGGCGTCGTCCTTCACCTTGCCGAAGTCGTGCTCCATCTCCTCGAAGACCAGCTGCGCCTTGCCCGTCGCGGCCGCCGGCGGCTGCGTTCCCGGCGGCGGCGCCGGCGGAGGCACCACAAGCTGGGGCTGCGGCGTCCCGAGGTTGTCCTGCGCCATCGCGGAGCCCGCGGCAGCGCCCAGGATGCTCAGAATGCCGATAATGGTGCACGAGACGGTGTTGGTTCGGTGGCTCATAGTGCCTCCATGGTAGGCCCGGGCGGGCCCCAGAAAACCGGTCCCAGACCCACCCACGAACGCGGGGCGGCGGGGGTTACGAGTCTTTGGTCCGCTCCCGTGCGGCGCTCGAAGGATTCCGTCAGATCACCGGAACACTCCACCCGGCGCCGCGAACAATCCCGCGATGACGGCGCTGGGACTTCAGTTCCGATTCTCCATGACCCAGACCGCCATGCGGCCCCAACGCCCACAAACTCCGAGGCCCGCCACCGAGGACCTCGGGGCCCTCGCGCAGGCCGCGGGCCGCGGCGATCGCGCCGCCTTCGACCGCCTCCACGACCGCCTCGCCGGCGGCCTCAAGCGCATCCTGCTCAACCGCACCGGCGGCCGCGCCGACCTGGCCGACGAGCTGGCCCAGCGCACCTGGGTCATCCTCTGGGACGCCATCTCCGGCGGCAAGTACGACCCCGCGCGCTCCGCCATCACCACCTTCCTCTACGCCATCAGCCACAAGGTCTGGCTCCAGCACCTCCGCACATCCTCTCGCCGCGCCGTCGCTCCCGCCGACGCCGCGGCCGGCGTCGCCGCCGGAATCGTCGACGCCGGCGATGCCGCCGGCCTGGCCGAGGTGCTCAGCGCCGTCCGCGAGTGCATGGAGGGCGGCGAGGACGGCGTCCCCGGGGCCCTGAACCCCGAAGAGCGGGCCCTGATCCGGGCCGTCGCCGCGGGGCACTCGGACCGCTCCCTGGCCCGGCTCCTGGGCCTGGCCCCCAGTACGGTGAACGTCCGGAAGCGGACGGTGTTCGAGAAGGTCCGGAGGTTTCTGGCGATCCGGGGCCACCGCGGCCCCGAGCGCCCGGCCGGTGAGAGCGAATAACCCAGAGGATCTCGGGGAGCAGCCAT
>CAYNUZ010000433.1:0-1852 GCA_964400385.1 uncultured bacterium
CGGTGGGTCACCGGCAGCCCGGGCACGAGGCCGCCCGCCTCGTCCACCCCGGCGAGGATCATCAGGTTCCCCGCCAGCCCGGTCACGAGCGCGCGCCGGTCCCCGGTCAGGGCGATCGCCGCGAAGGTGGTCGGCGCCCCGGCGTTGATCCGCACCGGGAAGCCCGGCACGGGGTCGCCCCCGGGCGTGAACCGCCAGACCGCGCCGTCGTTGTCAATGGCCCCCGCGACCCAGAGGTACCCGAGCCCGTCGATCGCCGCGGCCCGCGGCTCGTCCGTCCCGGGCGTCGCCCAGTGCTTCGGGTACGCCGGGTCGATCAGCGCGCGCATGTGCTGGAGGTCGGGATCGGGGTACGCGTCGGGCGTGTACCGCAGCAGCCACAGGTCGCCCGCCGACTGGCCCACGACCCAGCTCGCCCCGGTCCCGTCCACGGCCACCGCCCGGCCGGTGATGGAGGTGGAGAGCGACCCGGTCCAGTACGTCGCGGTGATCCGGTGGTCCTGGTCGAAGGGCGGCGTGGGGATCGTGGTGTACGGCACCCGGGAGACGAAGAGGTGGTCCACGCCACCCAGCCCGGGCAGCCCGCCCAGCGTGAGCGCCCCGGTCACGTACGGCGTGCCGGAGGACGTCACGTCCAGCGCGGGCGCCGCGGTCAGCGCCGCCCCCCCCGCCTCCTGGTAGAGCGTCCCGGTCTTCGTGAAGTAGTTCTTGAGGTACAGCAGCCCGATGACCGGCACGCCCGGCGTGGGCGAGGTGAAGGTGAGGAAGAACTCGGTCTCGGAGGGCGCGCCGTACCACGGACCCGGCCGGGTCAGGACCTTCATGGCCGGCGGCCCCTCGTCGTATCCGTACCCGGAGTCGAAGAACAGCGTGGCGATCGGCGCGCCGGTGAGCGTGAGCGAGTAGATATGGAGGAGGATGTCCCGCCCGGTTCCCGGGGTGGTGACGTTGCCCGCGATGCAGATCCAGCCGTGGTAGTCCAGCCCGATGGCCTCGGCCGTCTCGGTCCCCGTGTCCGACACCGTCCACGGGTACCCCGGCGAGAGCGTGTATTTCGCCGCGGCGCTCCCCGCCGCCAGCACCAGCAGCAGCGCGCCCGCCAGCCGAGTCCTCATCCTTTATGTATTCTCCCATGTTGCGGGGACCTTCATCGTGCCCTGGACCGACGGATACAGCAGGTGGCCGTGCTCCCGCCCGTAGGCCCACAGGTCCCGCGTCACCGCCACGTCGTGGCGGCAGTACTCGATCAGCTTCGCCCAGTTCCGCTCCCGGAACCACTTGACGGCGTCCAGCCCGTCCGCGATCTTTCCCTCGTTGAGCGTCGCCTTGGCCAGGTCGTCCAGCCGGACCCGGCGCTTGAGCGCCCGGTGGACCTCCTCGAGCAGGTCGAGCGTCGGGAGCGCGTCCCACGCCTCGCGCGGGTGGTACGCGGACAGCACCTCGTAGTCGAACGACTTCACGTTGAACCCCACGACCAGCCGCGCCCCCCGGAGGTCCGCCAGCAGCGCCGCGGTATCCGCCTCCATGTACTCGCGGTAGACCCCGGCCTCCAGGTCGAAGACGATGCCCACCGACATCTTCATGTCCCGCTTGTGGTCCCACCCCCCGACCTCGGCGGCGAGGAACTGGGTCTCGAGGTCGAAGAAGAGCGTGTGCCCTCGACTGGCCGGCTCCGCGGGTGGGACCTGACCGCTCGGGCTTCGCCCGGTGGCCGGCTCCGCGGGGGGAACCTGACCGCTCGGGCTTCGCCCGGTGGCCGGCTCCGCGGGTGGAACCTGACCGCCCGGGCTTCGCCCGGCGGCGGGGGCCGGCGGCGGGGCCTCCGGAACCGCCGGCGCGGGTTCCGCGGGCG
>CAYNUZ010000434.1:0-1843 GCA_964400385.1 uncultured bacterium
GCCCGGCCGGAACCCCAGGTCCCGCAGCCCGAGCGGCCGCGCGATCTCCCGGGCAAAGAACCGGTCCAGCGGCTCGCCGGCCGCCGCGGCCACGACCAGTCCGAGGGTGATGTAGTTGTAGTCGGCGTACAGGTACCGGGTCCGCGGCGGCCACGCCAGCGCCTTGCGCCAGAGCAGGCCGAGGACCCCCGCGGTGTTGACCATGGGCGCGGCCGGATCGTAGAGTCCGGCATCGGTGAGCCCCCCCGCGTGGGTCGCCAGGTCGAGCAGCGTGACCCCCTCCTTCCCCCCGCCCCGGAACCGCGGCAGCCAGCGCACCACCGGGTCGCGCAACGCGAGCCGCCCGCGGTCCGCCAGGATCGCCAGCGCCAGCCCGGTGCACAGCGGCTTGGTGAGCGAGGCCAGGTCGAAGACCGTGTCCCGGCGCATCGGGACCCGGGACGGTTCGCGCTGCGCCTGGCCGAAGGCCTCGTGGTACAGGATCCGCGGGCCGCGGGCGACGAGGACGACCGCCCCGGGGAACTGCCCCGCGGCGATGGCGTCCCGGGCCGCCGCCGCGATCCGCGCCCGGGTGACGGACAGCAGGGCCGCGGCCCGCTCCTTCACTCCCGGTGCGGCATGGACCGGGTGCCGGCCAAATAGTCCCAGAAGGCCGGCTCCTCGGTCCCGAGCCGCCAGATCGCGATCCCGCCCGCGCCCGCGTCCCGCACCGCCGACAGCTTGAGCGGGAGGCAGTCGGCGTCCTCGTACCAGACCTGGTGCTCGTCGTAGTTCACGTCGTAGGTGAAGTGCGGTTCGTTGGAGACAGGGTCCCAGCAGATCGTGGCATGCTTCGCCTTCGCGAACGCCTCGGCGTCCCGCGGCGCGATGTCGTCGGATTTCCCCGTCCACGTCCCCGTCCAGTCGTACCCGTAGGTCGGGATCCCCATCTGGATCTTGGCGCGCGGCACCCGCGCCACGGCGAAGGCCAGCACGTCCTTGTACCAGGGCAGCGGCGCCAGCGGGCCGGCAGGGCCCGTGGACCAGTGGTGGTCATAGGTCATGATCCGGACGAAGTCGGCGGCCCGGCCGATCGCGGCCCAGTCCTGCGCGCTCGGCCCCCAGTCGCCGCCGGGCTCCTCCACCTTGGGGTGGAGCGCCGCCGCCAGCAGCTTGCCGTGCGCGTGGAACGACGCCGCGAGCTCCGCCATGAACCGGGAGAATCCCTCCCGGTCCTTCCCGTGCAGCTCCTCGTAGTCGATTTCCAGCCCGTCGTACCCGTGGGCCAGCACGAGGGTGGTGAGCGCCCGGATGTGGGCGGCACGGAACGCGTCCGACCCCACGATCCGGCCGACCAGGTCGGGATCGAACCCGTGGCCCGGGCGGGAGTTGCTGATGAGCGGCAGGAGCTTGATCCGGTGCGCGCGGCACAGGTCGCAGACCTCGCCCTCGCAGTAGGCGGGGGAGGGGCCGCCCTTGCCCCCGGGCAGCCGGGCGATGACGCCCCCGTCCTCCTTGAGCCAGTACCAGACCGGGGAAAGCTGGTGGACCTGCGCGGCGTGGGCCCGCAGCGTCGCCATCGTGTTGGCGTAGTCCCAGTTGGTCGGCAGCCAGGCGGAGACCGTGAGGCGGTTCGCCGCGGGCGCGGCGCAGGCGAGGCCCGCGAGGATCGCCGCAAGGAACGCCTCCCGCCGATAGCGCATGACGGCCCATTATAAGATGAAGGTCGTGCATGCCATCGGCCTGATGTCCGGCACCTCGTGCGACGGCATGTCCGGCGTCGTGGTGCGCCTCGCGGGGACCCGGCCCGCGGTCCGGGTCGTCGCCGCCGCGCACCTCCCCTACCCGCCCGCCTTCCGGGCGG
>CAYNUZ010000435.1:0-1841 GCA_964400385.1 uncultured bacterium
ACGAGCCCGACGTGACCGGCATGACCGAGGACCGGCTCGTCGCGCTCGACCGCGCGACGAAGGCGCAGCTCCCCGGCCCGCCGACCGCGTTCGTGGTGGGCGACGGCGGCGACGCCCTGTGCTACGCGAAGGCAGCGGACATCCTGATGGTGGACTGGTATCCCGTGCCGCACCTGCCGCTGAACTCGATCGGCGACCATGTGCGGTGGACGGTGGACGCGGCCCGGAGTCCCGCGGCCGACGGCCGCGGGGCGGCGGCCGGGCGGCCGGTGTGGGCGGTGCTCCAGGCATACGACTGGCGGGACCAGGTGCAGCGCAACCCCGCCGCCCCCCGGATCGGCCGGTTCCCCACCGCCGCCGAGCTGCGGTTCATGGCGTACCTCGCGATCGCGCGCGGAGCGTCGGGGCTGTTCTGGTTCACCTTCGCCAAGCCCGGCGGGAAGACCCTCCTGGACTTCCCCGACCAGTGGGCCGCGCTGGCGGGGGTCGTGCAGGAGCTGGCGCTGCTCGCCCCCGGGCTGGCGCACGGCGCGCGCATGAAGGCGTCCGCCTCCGCCGCCCCGGGGTTCACCGTGCGCGCGTGGCGCGACCTTGCCGACGAGTTCGTCCTGCTCGTCAACGAGTCGCCCGCCGCGGCCGCGCCGGTGCCCGCGATCCTCCGGCAGGACCGGTGGGAGCCGCTCTTCGGCGGCCCGCGGCCGGGCGAGCTGGCCGGCCCCTCCTCCGCGGTGGTGCTCCGGCGCGGTGTTCCGGTCCACGCGGCCCCGCCCGTCTCGATCCGGCTTCCGCACCCGCAGCCGAGGAAGCCGTAGTGCCGTTGTATTTCTGGAAGGTGGTCCTGCTGTTCTGGGTGCCGGGCGTGGCGCTCATGGCCGGCCTGTGGAGGACGCTGTCCCCCGACCGGCGGTTCGCCTTCTGGGTGACGGTCGCGCTCATGACGGTGGTCTCGGGACTGATGGAGTACGTCTACCTGTGGGCCGACATCTGGAATTTCTCCGAGGCCGTGGACCCCCTGCTGGGCTGGCGGATCTTCGGCGCGCCCGTCGAGGAGTTCGTCTACTGGTTCGGCGCCACCCCGTTCGTGCTGGGCGTCTACCTCCTGCTTCGCCGCCGGGTCGCGGCGCGGGAGACCCGGAAGGTGGTGCGGCTTGCCCGCTGAGAATCCCCCCGAATTCACCCGCCGGGCCGACGGCGCCCCGACGTACGCCCGCGGCGCGAAATGGCCCGCGTGGTTCCTGCTGGCGCTGCCGTTCACCGCGGTCATCCTCCCGCTCTGGCACGCCGCCCGGCGGTTCGTCTCGTGGCGCGCCTGCTGGCTGACGCTGGCCGCGTTCGAGCTGCTCATGCTCCCCGTGGAGCACGATTCGATCATGCGCGGCCACTGGGTCTACAACGAGCACCGCATCCTGGGCCCGCTGGTCTGGGGCATCCCGATCGAGGAGCCCCTCCTTTATTACTGCCTGCCCCCGCTCCTCGTCATCCTGCTCTTCGAGACCATCGCCGCGCTGCGCCGGGGCGCGATCGTGCTGGGCGGGCTCACCCGCCGCACCCTGCGCGGCGCGCACGCCCACGCCCGCAACCGGCCGGTCCACACGTTCGCCGGCGTGGCGGTCCTGGCCGCCGGCCTCTCCCAGTTCACCCCGCAGCCCCTGCAGGACGTCCTGTGGCGCTGGACCGGCGGGTACCTGGACCGCCGGTTCGGCCAGCACGCGGTGCTGCGGTACCGGGTCTCGCCCGGCGGCATGACGGTCACGGCCTGGAACCGCGGGAAGCTCGCGGCGTCGCACGTCACGCTGGAGGTCACGCTGGCCGGCCCGCCCGACCGCGCGCACCTCGGCCTG
>CAYNUZ010000436.1:0-1837 GCA_964400385.1 uncultured bacterium
CGTCAACCGGCTGCGCGAACTGGCCGTGCCCGAGGCCTGGCGCGACATGAACGCCGAGGCCGTCTGGGCCGACGAGACGCCCGAGGCCACCGGGGCGGGGATCGCCGCGACCCCGCCGTTCGGCAGCGAGCGCCGGTTCCTGCTGGTGCGCGGGATCGAGGCGTGGCGGATGACGGGCGGGCCGGAGGCCGGGGAGGAGCCGGCGCCCACCGGCCGCGCGAAGCGACGCCGGGCCAAGAAGGCCGGCGAGGCGGCCCCCCTGCTGGATTACTGCCGCGCCCCGTCCCCCTCCACGGTCCTGGTCATGACCTGCGAATCGTGGGACCTGGACCGCGCCGCCAAGGACGAACTGTACGCCCTGGTCGAGGCGGCCGGACAGGTGGTGTCCTGCGCGCCGCCGGAGGGCCCCGCCCTGCTGGAGTGGCTGGGCGCCGAAGCCGCGTCCCTCGGCTCCACCCTGGATGCCCGCGCGGCGGCGGAGCTGGTGGAGCGCACCCACACGCCGCCGGAGCCGCCCGATCCCGCGCGGCTCATGCAGGAGGTGGCGAAGCTGGCGGCCTATGCCGGGGCGGGCGCCGCCATCACGGTCGCCGATGTCGCGGCGGTCACGGGTGAGCCGGAGGCGCCCGGGGTCTTCGATTTCCTGGACGCGCTCTTCGTGGACCGGCGGGCGGGCCGGGCATTGGCGCTGCTGGACCGGCTCCTCGCCGAGGACCATCCGCTCCAGCTCCATGCGATCATGCTGACCCAGTTGCGCAAGCTGGTCGCCCTCAAGGCGGCGCTGGGCACCGGCCAGTCCTCCTGGCAGATCGCGGCCCGCATCCGCCTGCCGGGCCACCTGGTGGACCGGCTTTCCATGGTGGTGCGCCGCACGCCCGCGGTGCGGTTCGCGGAGCTGCTCCGCGCGCTCGCGGCGGCGGAGACCGCGCTCAAGCGCGGGGGGGACGGGCGGGATGTGCTGGAGGAGCTGGTCGTGGAGTTGTGCCGGGCCTGAAACGGCTTCGGGGAATCCCGGAGGATTCCCCGAACGGCACGCCGCGGTTCCTTCCGGTCAGGTCTTCGCGGGAAACTTCCTCTTGATCAGCGCGGCCAGCCTGGACTTCTGCCGGGCGACGGTGCGCCAGTGCAGCAGGTTGCCGTGCGCGGCGCGGTCGAGCAGCGTCACCGCTTCCTTGTACGCCGCCTGGGCCGCCGTGGCGGAGTCCGCGGCACGAACCGAGCGCATGGCGGTCTCGATCCGCGACATCCGGGCCTGGTTGCGGACCGTGCGCCGGCGGGTCCGCCGGACGTCCTTGATGGATGAGGTGAGGTTGGGCATGGGGGTTACCGGGATCCGGAAGAAACGAAGGAGCCGGGGGCCCGAAGGCCCCCAGCTCGCTTCTGTTCCGTCAACCCGGGCTTCAGCTCAGTAGCCGTACGTGGAGTACGGGGCGTCCTTCGAATCCTTCGTGGAGCTGTTCACGAAGATGTGGCCCGCGGCCCCGTTGTAGCGCCAGCCGGTCCCGGTCGCCGTGATGCCCTCGTCCGTCGTGTGGAGCACGTTCGTGCCCGACGGCGATTCGGCAATGCCCACCCCGATGCCGGAGTGCGTCGCCTTCACGGGCGGAATCGTCTCGAGGTACTTCGAGAAGGTGTAGACGCTGGTGCAGTCCAGCCAGCTCGGATAGGTCCCCTCGGTGTCGCCGTAGTAGATCGAGATCGCCGAACGCATCGAGTTCAGGTTCCCCTTCGTGGCGGCTTCCCTGGACTTCTCGACCAGCGACGCGAACTTCGGCAGCGCCAGGGCTGCCAGGATGCCGATGATCGCGACGACGATCATCAGCTCGATCAGGGTGAA
>CAYNUZ010000437.1:0-1826 GCA_964400385.1 uncultured bacterium
CGGCCGGCGGCCGCCCGAGCTGGCCGGCCGGCAGCTCGCGTGGATCAACAGCCCGCCGCTCACCCTGGCATCGCTGCGCGGGAAGGTGGTCCTCCTCGACATCTGGGACGGCACCTGCGTGAACTGCCTGCGGACCCTGCCGTACCTGCGGACCTGGCATGCGCGGTACGCCGCCGACGGGCTGGTGATCATCGGCATCCACTGTCCCGAATTCGAGTTCGAGAAGGATCCGGCCATCGTCCGGGAGTTCATCACGGCGCAGGACATCCGGTGGCGGGTCGTGGCGCGAAACGGATTGGGAATGTGGAAGGCGGTGGGGAACGCGTACTGGCCGCACAAGTGGCTCATGGACGCCGCGGGGGGGGTGCGGGCCGACCACATCGGCGAGGGCGGCTACGCGGAGACGGAACAGGAGATCCGCACGCTCCTGGCCGCGCTGCACCCGGGCAAGGCGTACGGCCGGCTGCCCGGGGTGCTGCGGCCGGAGGATGCGCCGGGCGCGGTCTGCTACCCCCGGTCGGACGAGCTGTACCTCGGCGCCGAGCGGGGGAAGCCGCCCGTGGCCGCGGCGGCGCCGCCCGAGGGGACCGCGGGCATCACGGGCGCATGGGAGCGGCGGCCGCAGTCGCTCCACCACGGGGTGGCGCACGCGGGCGACGCCTTCCGGATCAGCTTCCACGGCACCGAGGTCAATTGCGTCATGCGGGCGGACCCGGGCCGGACGGTCGAGGTGGCGGTGAAGCTGGATGGCCGGTGGCTGAAGCCGGGCGAGCGGGGGGAGGATGTCGTGGGCGGGACCGGCGGGCGGTCCGTCGTCGCCCTGCGCGGCGCCCGGATGGTCCGGCTGGTCCGGACCCGCACGTTCGGGCACCACGTGCTGGAGTGCGGCGTCGCGGCCGCCGGGTTCGACGCCTACGCGTTCACGTTCGGGTCGTGCCTCCAGGCGCCGCCGTGAGCGCGAGCGACGGCCGGGTCGTCCTGATTACCGCTGGCTCGGCCGCGGAAGGCGAGCGGATCGCCGAGGCCCTGGTGGGTGAGCGGCTGGCCGCCTGCGTCAACCGGGTGGACGGCGTCCGGTCGGTCTACCGCTGGCAGGGGGAGGTGGAGCGCGCCGAGGAGTGCCTGCTGATCGCCAAGACGACCGCGGCCTGCCTCGAGCGACTGATCGCCCGGACCCGGGAGCTGCACGCCTACAGCGTGCCGGAGATCATCGCCTTGCCGATCGAGGCCGGCAGCCCGGCCTCTCTCGACTGGATCCGCGACTCGGTCACGCCGCGCGAGCGCTAGCGAGCGCGCCGCAAAGGCCATGGCTGTGCCATGGCCGGAGCGGGTGTACAGGCAAGGACCTGCCGGCGGGGCTTCCCGCCGGCACCTTCAGAATTCGATTTCGGTGACCGTGAAGTCCGGCTTGTAGGTGACCCGGATCTTGCGGTTGCCGGTCCGGGCCGCCGTCAGCACCTCGATGGCCGCCCAGTTGTTGATGTCCACCTTGAACGCCGACGGTGCGCCGGCCTCGGTGGGGGTGAGTTCAAAATACAGCTTCCCGGCCTGGGTGCCCTCGAGCGGCAGGGTCACCTGCTTGACCGGTCCGGTGGTCGTGGCCAGGGTCTCGTCATCGGCCGCCAGGCGGCTGGCGAGCACGCCGGCCGAGCCGGCGACCAGCAGGGCGGCCGCAATCATACGCACGGGATATCGCATGGGCACCTCCTCGGTCGGGATCTTCCACCCAGTGTAACGGACGGAGGGGGCGGTTCGTGTCCGGGGGTTCGGGACTACAATGAAGCCATGCACGGAAGGATTCCGGTCCGGACCCGGGGCCTGGCGGC
>CAYNUZ010000438.1:0-1825 GCA_964400385.1 uncultured bacterium
GTCCGCGTGCCATGCCCGGTAGGCGCCCGCGGGATCGCCGGCCCGCCACGCGGCCACGGCGGCCTGCTCGGCCGGGCCCAGGCGGGATTCGGGGGAGACCGTCACGCACCCCGTGGTGAGCAGGAGCAGCCAGGCGGCGCGGAGCGGCCTCGGGGATCGGGCGCGCGCGTCCATGGCGGATATTGTAATGGCGCCGAGGCGTTATAGTACGGGGGCGACAATGGTCACGGCGGGCGTCATCGGGATCGGGTTGCTGGCGGGGACGATGGGCGGGCTCCTCGGCGTCGGGGGCGGCATCGTCATCGTGCCGCTGCTCATCATGCTGCTCGGGCTCGACGCCAAGGTCGCGATCGGGACCTCGCTTGCGACCATCATTCCCACCGCGGTCATGGCGACCTGGCGGCACCACCACCTGCACCACGTGGACTGGAAGCTCGCGCTGACGATGACGATGGGATCGGTCGTGGGCGCGGTGGCGGGGGCGTCGCTGACGGCCTACGTCTCCGCGGACGCGCTGAAGCGCGGATTCGCGGTCTTCCTGATCGCCACGGCGATCAAGATGCTCTGGAAGTAGGGAGGACGGCGTGAAGATCAAGGACATGAAGGTGTACGCCATGGGGTCGGCCTGGCGGACGCTGGTCTTCGTGCGGCTCGAGACCACCGACGGGATCCACGGCACCGGCGAGGCCTCGCTGACCAACCGGGAGGGCGGGGTCCTGGGGTACCTCGAGAGCGTCAAGAAGAAGCACGTCCTGGGGTCCGACCCCTTCGACATCGAGGACCTGTGGCTGCGGATGTACCGCAACGAGTTCTGGCGCGGCGGCGTGATCGCCATGACCGCCCTCTCGGGGATCGAGCTGGCGTGCTGGGACATCGTCGGGAAGGCCACCGGCCGGCCGGTCTGGCAGCTCCTGGGCGGCAAGTGCCGGGACCGGATCAAGGCGTACGCCAACGCGTGGTACACCGTCGAACGGACCCCCAAGGCCATCGCCGCCCGGGCGAGGGAGGTCCTCCGCATGGGCTACCGCGGGCTCAAGGTGGACCCGTTCGGGCCGGGGGAGTACGAGCTGGACCGCAAGGAAATGTCCCTGTCCATCGGGATCATCGAGGCGATCCGGGGCTCCGTCGGGCCGGATGTGGACATCTTCGTCGAGGGGCACGGCCGGTTTTCCGTGGCCACGGCGGCGGCGGTCGCGCGGGAGCTGGCGCCGTTCAAGCCCGGCTGGTTCGAGGAGCCGGTCCCGCCGGACAATTACGACGCGCTGGCACGCGCGGGCGCGGCCATCACGCCGCTGATGCCCGTGGCGGCGGGGGAGCGGGTCTACACCCGGTGGGGGGCGCGCGACCTGCTGGAGCACGGGCACATCGACATCGCGCAGTTCGACGTCATCCACTGCGGCGGGATCCTGGAGCTCAAGAAGATGGCGGCCATCGCGGACGCGCACTACGTCCCCGTCGCGCCGCACAATTCCCAGGGCCCCATCTGCACCGCGGCGTCCGTGCACGCCGGGTTCACGATCCAGAACCTCAAGGTGCAGGAGTGCTTCGACGACTTTTCCGAGCCGCACGTGCGCGAGGCGGTCCGGGGGTTCCCGCGGGTGACGGACGGGTACTTCCTGCCGCCGGCGGCGCCGGGGCTGGGGGTCGAGCTCGACCTGGACGTCATCAAGGCGCACCCCGCGCAGGACGTGTTCTTCAACCTCTGGGACCCGGACTGGCAGCGGCGCGGGTTTGCCGGCGACGCGCCCGCGCCGCGCCGCAAGGCGGGGAAGCGGCGCTGATGGGCGGGCTGGCGGGCCGGGTGGCGCTCGTCACCGGGGCCGCG
>CAYNUZ010000439.1:0-1816 GCA_964400385.1 uncultured bacterium
GCCGCGGCGGGGCGGCTGTCCACGCGGGAGGGCAGCCCGCCGGCGAACACGATCCGGCCGCCGGCGGCGGCGAACCGCTCCAGCAGCCGGACGGTGGAGGCTTCCCACGTGGTCGAGGGCGGCACCACCACGGCCCGGTACCGCCCGGCCTTCGCCAAGCGCAATTCGCCACCCGCGACCCGGGCGTGCTCCGCCAGGATAGACTCGTCCCCGAAATCGAAGTCCCGGTGCGCGGCGGCCAGGGCGTCCATGACCCGCACCAGCGCGCGGTCCAGCCGGTGGCCCGCGGGGTTTTCGCCCGCGCCCCAGACATGCTCCGCCCAGACCGACCCGATGGGATGCAGCACCAGGACGTCCGCGACCGCGCGGCCCCGGGTCAGCGCGTACCCGACCCGGCTGAAGTAGTCGTTCACCCGCTCCAGGTCCCGCCACCACGGCTGGTGCCACGAGAACGTGGTGGGGTAGTCGCGCTTGCGGTCCCCGCCCATGGTCTGGAGCACGAGGTGGTGGCAGAAGAACGTGATCCCGTTCACGAGGTGCCAGTCGCCGATCCACTTCTGGTCCTCGAAGGAGAGCGTGTGCCCCGCCACGCCGTACAGCTCCGAGAGCACCCGCCGCCGGTCGAACTGCCGCGCCACGCTGGCGACCTGCTTGTGGGTCAGCCGCTGGTCGGCCTGCCGCCGCAGGTGGTCGATGCCCGGCACCTGCTCGTGCGCGTAGTGGGGCATCGCGGCGCCCACCTGGTTGGCCTGCCACCCCATCTGGTCCTCGGCCAGCCAGTGGCCGGTCATCACGACCCGGTGGCGGGCGCACCACCCGGCCACCTGCTTCGTGAAACTCTCGACGAACCGGCGGGTGGCGGCCTTGAGGAAGGCGTGGCGGACGGCGGGGGCATCCGGCGCGTCGAGGACGAGCGCGGGCAGCCGGTCGAGCCCGCCGGGGAGCGCCCGGTCCATCACGCGGTCCAGCCCCGCCGACCACGGGAGCGAGGTGCTCATCCAGTTGCGGTACATCGGCTCGTCGGTGAAGACGCCGGGGATGGTGCGCCCGAACTCGCGGCGGAAGCACGCGGCGTACGGGGCGTAGGCGAGGTTGAGGAAGGCGCGCACGGCGTCCGGGTTCATGATGTCCACGTAGGTGTGGCCGCCGAACCAGTTGTCGTCGCCGTCCCGGTGCTCGAGGAAGGCCAGGACCCGCTCGCCCGGCCGCGGGGCCGCGCCCGCGGGGAGCGGCCGCCAGGACGGCCCGGACCGGCCCTGCGTCACGGCGAAGTTCCGGAAGGGCAGGAAAAGCCCGGCGGCCGCGCGGCCGGCGGGATCGGACCGGTACCCGCATCGGGCGGCCGCGGCGCGGGCGGCGGAGGCCGTATCGCGGCCGAGGCCCCAGACCAGGTCGCGCGACCGGAACTCAGGGTGCCGGTCCAGGAGGAGCCCGCCGGCGAACCCGCTGGGCCAGCGGTCCTCGTCGTAGAGCCAGGCCTCCATCTGCCGGGCCTTCGCGGCGCGCACGCACACGCCGACCTGCCGGAACCACGGCGCCTTGAGGAAGGGGGTCGCCAGCCCGATGCGCGGGTGCACGAAGAACCCGCCGAACCCGCGGCGCTTGAGCTGGTCGATCTGCCACTCCAGCTCGCGGTCGGAGGGATCCGCGTTGAAGACCCACAGCGGGCTGGGCCGGTACCGCGCCGGCGGATCCGCGAACATCTCGCAGTTGATGAGCACGAAGGACAGTGTATCTGACACGACGTTGATCCGCGCAGATCGAGGCGGGGTGGGTGTCCGCAGACACGCTCGCCGGCCCCACCGTGTCCGGCGTC
>CAYNUZ010000440.1:0-1813 GCA_964400385.1 uncultured bacterium
CCGCGCGCACGTGGCTCGACCCGCAGCGGCGGAACACGGTGACGATCCTCCCGCCGGACGCGGTGGCGGCGGCCGGGGCCGCGGCGGGCGCGGGGGGCCCCACGTGGGAGCCCCCGCACCCGGACGGATGACCATGGACCCGCGGAAGCTCTCCTTCGACCGGCTGGCCGTCGCGCCGCGCGCCACCGAGCGGATCGTCCTGCGCAACGGCATCGCGGTGCACCTGCTGGAGGACCGCACGCTGCCGGTCGTGCAGGTGGAGGCGCTGGTCCGCGCCGGCACCGTCTTCGACCCGGCCGGCGGCCCCGGCACCGCCTCCCTGATGGCGACGGCCATGCGGCTGGGCGGCAGCCGCGCGGTCCCGGGGGACCAGCTCGACGAGGAGACGGACTTCCTGGGCGCCGAGCTCGACACCGGGGTGGACGACGACCTGTTCCGGCTGAAGGCCTGGTCGCTGTCGCGCCACCTGCCGCGGATGCTCGAGCTCTTCGCCGGGGGGCTGCGCGAACCCGCCTTCCCGGCCGACAAGGTCGAGCTGACGCGCGCCCGGGAGCTGGAGCTGCTCGCCCGCCGCTGGGACCAGCCGCCCAACACCGCCAGCCTGATGTTCCGGCAGGCGGTCTACGGGACCGACTCGCCGTGGGGCCGGCTCGGCACGGCCGCGGCGGCGAAGGCCGTGACCCGCGACGCGCTCGCCGATTTCCACGCCCGGTACGTCGCCCCGGGCCGGACGGTGCTGGCCGTCGCGGGCGACTTCAAGGCGGCCGAACTGGCCGCCGCGCTGGACCGCGTCCTGGGCGACTGGACGGTCCCGGCCGCGGACGTCCCGCCGGTCCCCGCCGCGTCGCCCGCCGGGCCCGGGGGCGTCGTGTTCATCCCCCGGGAGATCGGCCAGCTCAACTTCCGCATCGGGCACCTCGGCGTGACCCTGCTCGATCCCGACTGGTTCGCGCTGCGGCTCATGGACATGATCCTGGGCAACGGCACGTTCAACAGCCGCCTGTTCCGCGACATCCGCACGAAGCGCGGGCTGGCCTACGCCGTCTGGAGCCGGATGTGGGGGCGGGCGTACGTGCCCGGCACCTTCCAGGTGGGCGGCGAGACGAAGTACGAGACCGCGGACGAGGCGCTGGGCGCGATCCAGAAGCACCTGCGCGACCTGCGGACCACCGAGGTCACGGCCGAGGAGGTCCGGCTGGCCAAGGAGCAGCTCGACCACGGGCTGGCCTTCGAGTTCCAGTCGGCGTGGGAGACCGCGCGCCGGCAGGCGGTCTACGAGTACTACGGCCTCCGGCAGGACCGGCTGCTGTACGAGCGGGAGCGGATCCTGGCCACCACCGCGAAGGAGGTCCGGCGCGCCGCCGAGGCGCACGTGTTCCCGGACCGGGCGATCCTCGTGGCGGTGGGCGACCCGGCGAAATGCCGCGAGACGCTCGCCCGGTTCGGCCCGGTCCGGGAGGCCACCCCGCCCGCCTGACCCCGGCCCCCCGCGGGAGGCCGGTTCCATTCAGTCGATGCGCTCCGTCCACGGCCGCGGCGGCAGGGCCTGCCCCTGCGCCGCCAGCCACGCGGTCCACGCCGCCGGGTCATCCCCGAGGTCCCGGAGACCTCCCCACCGCCCGCGGCCGTGCCCGGGGGAACGCTCGGACTCCTGCTCGATCCGACCGCACCGGAGCCGCTCGGAGGGATGCTGGGCGGGCCGGAACCCGCGGAGGTCTGGATCCTGACCGGTCCCGAGGGAGGGCCCGAGCCGGACGAGGTCGCCCTCATGAAAGCCGGCGGGTGGCGGCGCGCAGGGCTCGGTCCCCGGACA
>CAYNUZ010000441.1:0-1809 GCA_964400385.1 uncultured bacterium
CCAGCCACGCGTTCCCCGACGCCGTCCTGGGGGCGACGGGGGGCGGGGACATCGGGGGCCGGTTGGGGGTGCAGCGGCGGGCCACGCGCAACCTGCGCAGCGTGATCTTCCTCGCCACCGTGGCCGGGGAGGCGCGGGCGCGCGGATTCGCGGTGCGCCACGCGGACGTGACGCTGCTCGCGCAGGCCCCGAAGATCGGGGCGTGGCGCGCCCGCATGATCGCGACCCTGGCCCGGGCGCTGGGCGTGGCGCCCGACCGCGTGAGCGTCAAGGCCACGACCGCGAAGAAGACCGGCGCGATCGGGCGCGGGGAGGCCATGGCGTGCTTCGCCCTGGTGACGGTGGCACATGGGGGTTGAACGCGAGGTCACCGCGAAGGTCGCCCGCCGGCTCGTCCCGTACCTCTTCCTCTGCTACATCGTGAACTACCTCGACCGGTTCAACGTGGGGTACGCGGCGCTCGACATGAAGGCGCTCCCCTGGTTCACGGACGCGGCGTACGGCCTGGGCGCCAGCATGTTCTTCGTCGGGTACACGCTCTTCGAGGTCCCGAGCAACCTCATCCTCGAGCGGGTCGGGGCGCGGCGGTGGATGGCCCGGATCATGGTGTCGTGGGGCGCGGTCTCGATGGCGATGATGTTCGTGTCCTCGGCCGGATCGTTCTACGGGCTGCGGCTGCTGCTGGGGATCATGGAGGCCGGGTTCTTCCCGGGCATGATCTACTACCTCGCCAACTGGATCCCGGTGCGCGAGCGCGCCCGGACCATTGCGCTGTTCATGACCTCGACCTCGCTCGCCGGCGTGGTCGGCGGGCCGCTTTCCGGCCTGCTCCTCCGGCTGAAGGGCGTGCTGGGCCTGGCCGGGTGGCAGTGGCTCTTCGTCGCCGAGGGCCTGCCCGCGGTGGTGCTCGGGTTCGTCACCCTGCGGTACCTGACCGACACGCCGCGCGAGGCGCACTGGCTGCTGCCGGCGGAGCGCGCGTGGCTGGCGCGCACCATGGAGGCGGAGCACCGCGCGAAGCACCGGGCGCACGGGCTGACGCTGCGGGAGGCCCTCCTGTCGGGCCGGGTCTGGCGGCTGGGGCTGCTCTACCTCTCGATCATCATCAGCTTCTACGGCGTGGCGTTCTGGCTGCCGCAGATCATCAAGAACTTCTCCGGGCTGTCGAACCTCCTCGTGACCACGATCTCCGCCGGGCCGTATCTGTGCGCCTCGCTGGCCATGGTCGTGGTGGCGCACCACTCGGACCGCACGGGCGAGCGCCGGTGGCACGTCGCCGGGCCCGCGCTGGCCGGCGCCGCCGGGCTGGCGCTCTCGGGCTGGTGGATCGCATCGCCGTGGCTCGCGTACCTGGCGCTGTGCCTCGCGGCCTCGGGCATCTGGAGCACGCTGGGCCCGTTCTGGAGCCTGCCCACCGCGTTCCTCACCGGGACGGCGGCGGCGGGCGGGATCGCGCTGGTGAACTCGCTGGGCGCGGTCGGGGGCTTCATCGGGCCGAACATCCTCGGGATCGTCCGGCAGCGGACGGCGAGCTTTTCGCCCGGGCTCTACCTGCTCGCGGCGACCCTCGTGGCCGCCGCCGGCATCGCGCTCTCGGTCCGGCTCACCGGTCCGCGCGGGCGGCGGAAAGGATAAACCCGGCCAGCAGCCCGGAGGCGTTGCCGGCCAGCGCCGCCCGGGCGACGTCCGCACGGTCCACGCCGGCGGCTACGTTGTGCAGGACCGCCCCGGTCGCGACCCCCAGGACCGTCCCGACCAGCCCGCCCACCAGCACCCCGGTGCCGCGCCGGCCCTGCTCGGCGGCGTCCC
>CAYNUZ010000442.1:0-1807 GCA_964400385.1 uncultured bacterium
CGGGCGTCATCCCCCGGCGCCGCAGGCGCGAAGGCCGCCGCGGCCGCGGGCCAGGGCAACCCGGCCGCGGTAAATTCGGCCGGCGTGAAGGGGGCGGTCGGGAGGGCGGCGCGGGAAAGGCTTGCGGCACAAGGGGAAAACATCAGCACGACGAGGACCGTCATCAGGCGGTGTGCTATCATGTCTTCTGCTTCAGCATAACAGGTTTTGCGGGTCCTTATGATTGAAGGCCACCCAGACGAAGCAGCCAGAGGTGCACACATGGACGCCACCGTACTGATCGCCGATGCCAGGCCCCGCGCGGGGAAGGAAGCCGCCGCCAAGACGCGCCGGGCCGGGAACATTCCCGCCGTCGTGTACGGCGCCGATGCCCCGCCCCGCACGGTCGAGGTCAGCGACGCCGAGCTGCAGCGGCTCCTGCGCTCGCACGGCGACCGGCTCTCGCTCCTCAGCCTCAAGGTCAAGGAGGCGGCGGGCGAGCAGGTGGAGACGGTGATCATCAAGGCCATCCAGCGGCACCCGGTGCGCGAGCAGATCGTGCACATCGACTTCCAGCGGGTGGCGATGGACCGCAAGTTCTCGCTCGACATCCCCGTCATCGTCGAAGGCACCGCACCCGGCGTGAAGCTGGGCGGCGTGCTCCAGCAGATGCTCCGCCACATCCGGGTGCGCTGCCTGCCCGCCCTGATCCCGCGCGGCGCGACGGCCGACGTCTCGAAGATGGAGATCGGGCACGTGCTGTTCGTGAAGGACCTCGGCCTGCCCGAGGGCGTCGAGGTGCTCACCGACGCCGCCCAGGCGGTCATCTCCATCACGGTGACCCACTACGAGGAGGAGACCGCGACGCCGGCCGCCGGCGCCGAGGGGGCCGCCACGGCCGAGGCCACCACCGCGCAGCCCGAGGTCATCGGGGAGAAGGAGCGCGAGGAGCGCAAGCTCAAGAAGGACGAGGACAAGGGCACGCGCGAGAAGGAAAAGGCCGCCCTCAAGGAAACCAAGGCGAAGGAAGAGAAGAAGAAGTGATCGCGGGGCCCCTGCCCCCGGTCCTCCGTCCTTGATTCCGTGCCCGGTTCCCTTCCGCCCGACCTGCTCATCGTGGGCCTGGGCAATCCCGGCACCCGCTACGCCCGCACCCGGCACAATGCCGGGGCCCTGGCCGTGGAACGGCTGGCGGGCCTCCTGAAGGTGCGTCTGGCCCCCGTGGCCGCCCTGTCCGCCCGCGTGGCCGCCGCCGGCCCGGCCATCCTTGCCCGCCCCGAATGCTTCATGAACGAGAGCGGCGGCCCCGTCGGCCGCCTCACCTCCCGGTACGGCCTGCGGCCGCTGGTGGTCAGCGACGACCTCGACCTGCCGCTCGGCACGATCCGGTTCCGCACGAAGGGCGCCGCCGGCGGGCACAACGGCCTCAAGTCCGTGATCGAGGCCCTGGGCACCCGCGAGTTCCCCCGGCTCAAGATCGGGATCGGCCGGCCCGCGGACCGGGCCGACGTCATCGAGTGGGTCCTGGAGTCCGTGGGCCCCGACGAGGCCGCGGCGTGGGAGGCCTCGCTCGACCGCGCCGCCACCGCCCTCAAGGCGGTCGTGGACCGGGGGCTCGCCACCGCCATGACGGAGTTTTCGGCGTGAACGGACCGGATCCCGCGGAGCGGAACGCGCAACGCGTCCACGCCGCCCTGCTCGTCCTGTGCGCCGCCGGCCTCGCCGCCTGGCTGTGGCGGGTGTACGGGTTCGCGCCGCTCCGCCTCGTCGAGGGCGCGCCGTGATCCGGCGCGCGGCCGCCGGGCTCGCCGCCGCGCTCCTCTGCGGA
>CAYNUZ010000443.1:0-1803 GCA_964400385.1 uncultured bacterium
GGGGCACGAGACGGTGCAGCCGGCGCTGGCGGGCCCCGCGCCCGCGCTGGCCGCCGTCGAGGTCGCGCACGACCGGGACCGGCTGCGGTGGCTCTGGGGCGCCCAGGTGGCCGTCGCCTCGCTGGTGCTCCTGCGGCTGTTCATGATCCAGATCGTCTGGTACCCGCGCTATTCCTCCCTGGCGCGGCGCCAGCACGTCGCGGCGTACAAGCTCCCCGCCTCGCGCGGGGTGATCCTGGACCGCAACGGGCGCGTCCTGGCCGAGAGCCAGGAGGGGGCCGCGGTCTACCTCATGCCGCGCTACTTCTTCGCGGACAAGGCGGGCGCACGCGCGAAACTCCAGCGGGTCTGCGCGATGCTCGGCCGCTCCCCGGCGGCGGTCCGCGCGGAGTCCGCGCGCAAGACCTTCGTCTGGCTCAAGCGCCCCGCCACCACGGCGGACGTGGACCGGATCCAGGACGTCTGCCGCGCGGAGCGCATCCAGGGGATCGGCTGGGAGCCGCTGTGCCTGCGCCACTATCCGGAGGGGCGGACGGCCTGCCAGCTCCTCGGGTTCACCAACGACGAGGGGCACGGCCTGGAGGGCGTGGAATTCGGGTACGACCGGTACCTGCACCGGGACGCCGCGCACATGACGGTGCTGCGCGACAGCCGGGGCCGCACGATCTTCACCGGCGGCGGGCCCGACGAGGAGACGTCCGCCCCGTCCTCGCTCACGCTCACGATCGACACGACGCTGCAGTACGCGACGGAACGGGAGATGGAGCGCGGCATGACCCGGGCCGGGGCGAAGTGGGGGTGCGCGGTGGTGATGGACCCGACCACGGGCGAGCTGCTGGCGCTGGCGAACGTGCCGCGGTATTCGCCGGACGCCTTCGCCGCGGTGACGGCGGACGTGCGCGCCAACCACGTGGTCTCGTCGGTCTTCGAGCCGGGCTCCGTCTTCAAGCTGGTGACGCTGGCCGCGGCGCTCGAGGACAAGGTGGCGGCGGAGCGGGACGTCTACGACTGCGAGCGCGGCGCGTACGTCTTCGGCAACGAGGTGATCCACGACGTCGAGCCCTACGGCCGCCTCTCGGTGGCGGAGATGTTCGCCTACTCCAGCAACATCGGGTTCGCCAAGCTGGGCATGAAGGTCGGGGCCGTGCGCCTGCTGGCGATGGCCCGGCGGTTCGGGTTCGGTGAGCCGACCCGGGTCGGGCTGCCCGGCGAGGAGCGCGGGCTGCTGCGCAAGCCGGTGGAGCCGTTCGACCTCGCCGCGCTCGCCTTCGGGCAGGGGGTCGGGACGACCGCGCTCCAGATCGCGGCGGCGTACGCCGCCATCGCCAACGGCGGCAACCTGGTGCGGCCGTACGTGGTCCGCGAGGCCCGGGACGCGCGGGGGCACGTCGTGATGGTGAACCGGCCCGAGCCGGTCCGCAAGGTGGTCAGCCAGGACCTGGCCCGGCGGCTGACCGAGATGATGACGGGCGTGGTGGAGTTCGGGACGGGGCAGCCGGCCGCGATCCGCGGGATCCGGGTGGCCGGCAAGACCGGCACCGCGCAGAAGAGCAACGCCAAGGGCTACCTGCCGGAGGGCGACAAGCTCGTGACCTTCGTCGGCTTCCTGCCGGCGGACAACCCGCGGTTCCTCGTCCTGGTCTCGATGGACCGGCCCACGTGGGGGACCGCGGGCGGCGTGGTCGGCCCGGTGTTCCGGGAGATCGCGCTGGCGGCGGTGCGGCAGTTCGGGGTGCCCACCGCTCCCGCGGGCCCGTTGGCCCGCGGGACGCGGAGCAGCCCCGCGGGACCGTTGGCGAGCGC
>CAYNUZ010000444.1:0-1780 GCA_964400385.1 uncultured bacterium
CGCGACCGCGGCGGCGGTTCCCGCGGCCCCGAGATTCAGCGCCGCCATCGTGCCGTCAGGGCTTTGCGAGGACGCGGGAGATCAGGAGGAGCTGTTTCCTGAAGGCCTGGGCCGCGGCTGCGGCGAGCCGCTGGTGGTCCTTCGGGCCCTTGATGACCAGGTCCTTGCCCGCCACGAGCGGGCTGTCAGCCGTCTGGCCCGGCATCTGCCTGGCCAGGTCCTTGAGCGGCTCCCGGCCCGTCGGCAGGTAGTAGTTGGCCCAGGCCTCGAGGACCTGGCCCGACGGCGCGAGCGAGAGGCCCGGCATCAGGATGCCCTCGCCGTACGGCACCGCGCCGAAGATCACCACGCCCACCCGTTGCGGCGGGGTGGTCGAGGCGTCCACCGGGAAGTACAGCGTGGTCAGCGCCTCCTCCGGCGCGAGCGGGGCGCCCGCGGCCGCCGCGATCGCGGCGCGGTCGGCGTCGGACAGCGCGACCTCCCGGATCTCGAACCGGGCGGCCTTCGGGAAGAGCCCGTGGAGGTCCTCGAGGGGGACGGTGTCCTCCGGCTTCGCGCCCTTGAGCCACTCGCCGATGCGCTTCGGGGTGCTGGCGGGATCGCCGGCATTGGAGCCCGCGCGGATCTCGTCAATATTCTTCACGCCGTCGCCGTCCGAATCCCGGCCCTCCACGGCGGCCAGGCCCCGGAGCCCCGCGCCGGCCTTGAAGAAGTCCCGGCCGTAGTCGTTCAGCTTGCCGCCGGCGCCCCCGGTATGGCAGAGCAGGCAGCTCACCGCCTGGGTGGCGTACTGCTTCTTGTAGAGCTGCTCGAAGGTGGGGACGGCCAGGGCCCGGCCGGCCAGTCCCAGGGAACACAGCAGGGCGAGCGTGGTGCGCATGGTGTCAGAATAGCATGGCGGCACGGAGGTTATAGAACAGCAGGTGCGGTTCGCCGTACAGGGAATCCGGCGCCGTCGGGCCCCACGTGTTGGACACGTAGACGAGCACCCGGTGGTTCCCCACCGGGCTGCGGACGCCCGCGGCCCACGGCCGCGTCCATCCGCCGGGATTGTGGAGGAAGACCGTGGCGTCGCCGAGGGGGGTGAAGGCCGAGAGCGCGGGCAGCTCGACGCTCGTCGTGACCGCGGCGATGTCGTGCCGCGTCTCCCGCTCGTGCAGCCCGCGGGCCATGACCAGGAGGCGGGTGCCGCCGGGGCCGGTGGCCCCGCCGGTCACGGTGGCCCAGGCGTACGACCGCTTCAGGAAGAAGTACCGCGGCTGGTCGCGGATCCGCTCGGTGAACCGGGAGTAGCCGGCGGCGGTGACGACGTTCCCCTCGTGGGCCAGCCGCTGGTACGCGCCCCACCGGAGGCCCCCCTGGAACTCGTCGAAGTCGTAGGTCCGGACCTGGCCGAAGCCGGCCCACTTCACGTGGTGGAACAGCCCGTCGAGATCGAGCTCGAGGTCGCCCGGGATGCCGCGCGCCACGCCCGCCGCGAGGACGGGATACTGGTCCTGGAAGACGGCCTGGAGGTTCAGGCCGAAGTCCTCCGGCCCCAGGACCGTCGGCGCCGGGACGTGCAGCGCGGGCACCGGCCCGGCGGGCGGCGGGGCCGCCGCCGCCGTGGCGGCCAGGCAAAGGACGAACCAGGCGGGCCTCATCGCCTCGCCACGATAACAAGCGCGTGGTCCGCGAGTCGAACCAGCGGGCCGGCCCGGGCTTCGGCGGCGTCGAGCAGGCGCCAGGCCGGGGCGGCCGCCGTCCACCGGGGGCGCCACAGCGACGGGGGGGGACGAGG
>CAYNUZ010000445.1:0-1756 GCA_964400385.1 uncultured bacterium
GCCAGCCCGGCGCCCGCCCGCTCCAGGTCGCGCAGGAGGGCCGGGGTGTTCCGGGCCCGGGACGCCCGGCCGGCGATGACCATGCCGTACGCGGCGGTCACGCCGATCGCCGGCGCGCCGCGGACCTGCATGGTCTTGATCGCCTTCCCGACGGCCTGCCACGTGCGGCACGTGACCCAGGTTTCGCGGGCGGGGAGGAGGAGCTGGTCGAGGAGGCGGAGGGCCGAGCCGGTCCAGCGGATCGGCCCGAACGGGCGGGGCGAACCCTTCACTTTTTTCCGACGGGGTGCCGGGGGTTCTGCTTGACCTTTTCCGCGGCGCCCTTGATGGCGCTCACGACCTGCACGACGAACTCGAGGTTCTTCTGCTTGGAGTCCAGCATGGCCGCGCCCCGCACCGTCGTCGCGTAGTGGGGCTTGAGCTGGTTGAGCGCCATGGCCGCCATGTCGGAGGCGCACTGCTCGCAGGTGCAGATTTCCTTCTCGTTGCGGAGGTACTCGCCGATCGCCTTGTCGACGACCTGCTCCATGTAGTTCGTGTATTTCGCCATCAGGTCAGTGCTCCTTTTCCCCTCAAGATCAGCATCATCTCACATTCCGGGGGTCAGAGGCTGGCGGCCACCCGGCGCATCAGCAGGGTGAGGCTCGGCTCCGCCTCGGTGGCGATCCGGATGATCTCCTGGATATTCGCCGGCTGGAGCGTGTCCGCCACGCACCGGTCGGTGATCACCGAGACGCCCAGCACCTTCATCCCGGCGTGGCGGGCGACGATCACCTCGGGCACGGTGGACATGCCGATCGCATCCGCCCCGAGCCGCTCGAGCATCCGGTATTCCGCAGCGGTCTCCAGTGACGGCCCGGTCATCGCGGCGTACACGCCGTGGCGCACGCGCAGCCGCTCCTCCCGCCCGATCGCCAGGGCGCGGGCGCGCACCTCCGCGTCGTAGACGTTGTAGAGGTCGAGCCACCGCGGGCCGAGCGTGTCGTCGTTCGGCCCGATCAGCGGGTTGTCGCCCATCAGGTTCAGGTGGTCCTCGATGACCATGAGGTCGCCGGGATCGAACATCCGGTTGATGCCGCCCGCGGCGTTGGAGACAAGCAGGGCCTTCGCGCCCAGCGCGTGCATCACGCGCACGGGGAAGGTGATCTCCTGCATGGAGTACCCCTCGTACCGGTGGAACCGGCCGGACATGGCAACCACCGGCTTGCCGTCCAGCGTGCCGAGGAGCAGCCGGCCGGAGTGCGACTCGACGGTGGACCGGACGAATCCGGGCACCTGCTCGTACGGGATGGTGGCGGCGACCTTGATCTCCTTCGCCAGCCCGCCCAGCCCGGTGCCGAGGATGATCGCCACGGCCGGCTCCAGCGCGGACTGCTTGCGCACGGCGTCGGCCGCGGTGCGGATGGCCGAAGCCAGGGCTGCTTCGCGTCCCGGCGAGCCGGGCGAAGCCGGGGGCGAGTTCGATGTCGGCGCGCTCATGTCAGGGAAACAGCCACAAGAATACCACAACCTGTTTCCATGGCAGCGGGGCTACGCGTGCAGCGGCTGGCCCCGCGTCCGGTGGACGCGGGACACCGGGCTGCCCGCCTCCCAGTCCGCGACCGCGGAAACGGCGAGGGAGTCGCGCCGCCCGGTGCGCGCGCGAAACCACCCGGCGCACGCGATCATGGCCGCGTTGTCGGTGCAGAGCGGCATGGACGGGATCGCGATCGCGACCTTCCGCTCGCGGGCCAGCGCGGTGAGCCCCGCCCGGACT
>CAYNUZ010000446.1:0-1752 GCA_964400385.1 uncultured bacterium
GTCCCGCCCAGCACGGCCCCGAGGAGCAGCGCCTGGGGCCAGCCCCAGCCGTCCGGCAGCGCGTGCAGCGTCAGGGCCAGCATGCTGGCTGCGGCCACCGCGAGCACGGACCCCGCGAAGGCCAGGACGGCCAGCGCGGCGGCCCGGGGCGTGCGCGTGAGTTCGGGGAGCCGCAGCCGGCTCCCGCCCTCCAGCAGCACCACGATCAGGGCCAGCGCGCCGAAATACGGCGCCAGCCCCTGGACCTGCTCCCGCGATACCAGGTGGAGGCCGGGCCCGAGGAGGATCCCGGCGCCGATCAGCCAGAGGGCGTCCGGAATGCCCGTGCGGCGCGACAGGATCTCCCCGAAGTTGCCCGCCAGCAGGATTCCCGCCACAGCGAGCAGGAACAGCGGGACGTCGGCGGGCGTCATCGCGCCGGGCCGGCGGCGGGCACCAGGCGCTTGAGCACCAGCCGGCCGCCCGGCACCACTCCGGCCTCGACCAGGAAACTGCCGGGGCGATACGCATTCATGGCGGCCTGCCGGTGCTCGCTGAAGTAGAACCGCTCGATGCCGTACCGCACCTGGCCCCGGCCCAGCCAGGTGCCCGCGACCCGGAGGCTGCCGTCCGGCTCCAACCGGCCGGTGAGGGGCGGGGCAGGCATCGTGCACCCGGCGGCACGCCAGACCCGGCGGCCCGCGACGTCCACCGGGACGAGCCGGACGGCGACCGGCCGCGCCACGATCGGCGCGGGTACCGGCACGCCCGGCAGCCCGTCCACGCGGTTCATCGGGTACCGCAGCACGAGGTAGTCGCCGGAGAGGACATCGCGGGGGTCCGCGGGCACCGTCTCGAGCAGCACGGTCACGACCGTGGCCCGCCGGCGCTCTTCCACCCCGGCCCACCCGAGGAAGAACACCACCTGCGCGGCCAGCGCGAGCCGGGCGATCCGTTCGCTCATGACCGCGCCCGTTCGAGCAGCTGCTGCCGCCCGCGATGGAGCGCCCACGCGAGCGCCATCAGTCCCAGCCCGGTCACGATGAACCCGACACCCCCGGCCAGCAGAGTCTTGAAGACGTCGAAGAGCCGGGTCACGATCAGGATCCCGATCGTGGGCACCGCCAGGTTGACCTTGCGCTCGTCCCCGCGCCGCACGCCCTCCACAACCAGCCACGCGGTGAACCCCACGAGGGCGAGGTTCGCGCCCGCCGCAACCGCGAGCCGGGTCGTGTCGTTGAGCAGCATGAGGCCGAGGACCGCGGGCGAGAGGATGAGGGCTTTCAGGGCCCAGGATGCGGAGCGCGAGGAGGCGAGGGGCCGGAGGTCCGCGCCCGCCGTCACGACCAGCGCGGCCGCGCCCAGGACGCCGAGGAACCACGCGGAACCGGACGTGAATCCGGGCGCGAGGTCGGCCGCCCCGGCATGCCAGACGAACGTCAGGGCATACAGGAGGACCGACGTCGCCTCGACGGCGAATCCCTCCCAGTGGTCGGCCTCCAGGTCCGCGGTGCGGCACGCGCCCCAGAGGAGCGCGGTCAGGAGGCCCGCGACCAGGACCTGATCCACCAGCGCGGCGCACCGGAAGGGTGTCTGCGCCAGCGAGAGCGTCCAGAGGAACCCCAGTATGGCCACCACCAGCAGCACCCGGGACCGGCTCCCGAGCAGCGCGCGCGCCTGCAGCCACGCCGCCGTCCACAGGACCGCGAGCCCTGCGAGCGCGGGCAGCACGCCCGGCGCCCACGCGCCGTCGCCGTCCCAGGCCCGGGACCA
>CAYNUZ010000447.1:0-1750 GCA_964400385.1 uncultured bacterium
CGCCCCGTTGGCCGCCGGCCGGGGCGGGAGCGCACGGAGTCCCAGCACTTCCCACTCGCCCAGGGTGGTGGCCGAGAACGCCGGGGCGAGCCGCACCCCCGGCGGGGTGGTGAACGAGGCCGTGAGCGTCACGCGGTCCCCCACGGCGACGGGCTGGGGCGCCAGCGCGGCCGACACGGCGATGGACTCCGCCCGCGCGGCGGCGGCGCACAGGAGGAGGACGGGGAGCGCGGTCACCGGGCCCGGCGGGTGCGCGCGTCGAAGAAGCCCATGACCGCCTTGAGGTAGGGCCGGCCGGTCATGAGCGGGATGGTGTCCAGCGCCAGCCGCTTGAAGACCGCGTCCCGCCGCGCCCGCGCCTCGGCCTGGAGCAGCCGGAAGCGGTCGCGCACGCCGGCCCGCGCGGTGTTGACCGCCACCCGGCGGCCGGTCTCGAGGTCCTCCAGCTCGACCCGGCCGGCGGGCGGCAGCTCGCGCTCCCGCGGGTCCTCGACGACGAACGCGATCGTGTCGTGCCGCCGCCGGGTGACCGCCAGCGGCTTCTCCCAGCCGTCCGCGAGGAAGTCCGAGAACAGGAACACGATGGCCCGCTTGCGCTGGACCCGGTTGAGGTAGGCGAGGGCGCCGGCGAGGCCGGTGGCCCGGCCCGCGGGCTCCAGCACGAGCATGTCCCGGAGGAGGCGCAGCGCGTGCAGCTTGCTCTTGCGCGGGGGGACGAACCGCTCCACCCCGTCCCCGAAGAGCAGGAGCCCCACCTTGTCGCCGTTGCGCAGCGCCGCGAACGTGAGCAGCGCGGCCAGCTCCACGGCCAGGGCGTGCTTCGAGCGGTCCACGGTGCCGAACTTGAGCGACGCGCTGTTGTCCACCGCGAGCAGGATGGTCAGCTCGCGTTCCTCGGTGAACCGCTTCACGAAGGGCGCGTTCATCCGGGCGGTGACGTTCCAGTCGATGGACCGGATGTCGTCGCCGGGCTGGTACTCCCGCACCTCGGCGAACGACATGCCGCGGCCCTTGAAGGTGGAGTGGTACCGTCCGGCGAAGAGGTCGTTCACCAGCCGGCGGGTCCGGATTTCGAGCCGGCGGATGTTCCGGAGGGCTTCGGGAGCGATCGTTGTGGCAGCCATGGGGTGCTGGAGCGCCGGCGGGTCGGTGCTCAGGGCACCTCGACGTTGTCGAGGATCTGGCGCACGAGGTCCTCGGTGGTGAGGTTCTCCGCCTCGGCCTCGTACGTCAGCAGGATCCGGTGCCGCAGCACGTCCGGCGCGATGGTCTTGACGTCCTCGGGCGTGACGTACCCCCGCCGGTTGAGGAAGGCGAGGGCCTTCGCCGTCGCCGCCAGCGCCAGCGTGGCGCGCGGGGAGGCGCCGAACGCGATCAGGGGCTTGAGGCTCGGCAGCTTGTAGGCCTCCGGCTCGCGCGAGGCGAGCGTGATGTCGAGGATGTAGGTCTTGAGCTTCTCATCCATGTAGATATCCCGCACCAGGGTGCGGATCGCGCGGATCTTGTCGAGCGTCACGATCGGCTTGACCGGGGGCAGGTCGCCCGTGCCCATGCGCTCCAGGATCAGCCGCTCCTCGTCGCGGCTGGGGTACGTCACCTTGAGCTTGAGCAGGAACCGGTCGAGCTGGGCCTCCGGCAGCGGGTACGTCCCCTCCTGCTCGATCGGGTTCTGGGTGGCCAGCACGAGAAAGGGCGACTCCAGGGGGTACGTCGTGTCGCCGATCGTGACCTGCCGCTCCTGCATCGCCTC
>CAYNUZ010000448.1:0-1746 GCA_964400385.1 uncultured bacterium
GGATGAGGGATCCGTGCCTGCGGGAGCGTCCGCTGGACCTGCTCCACGAAGGCGGCCACCTGTTGTATGTCCAGCACATGCTGGCCGGTGCGAAGCCCGGGGTCGGCATCGCCACCGAATACGGCCCCCTGTATTCGTTCTCGCTGTTCTGGTGGATGAAGGCCGGCCGGATGACGGTGGAGTGCGAGCGGCTGTACTTCCTCGCCGCGCAGACGGCCGGGACCGCGCTCAACCTGGCCGCCGTGGGCCTGACGGTCGGGGGGAATCCGGCCGCGGGGGTCACGGCGCTCGCCATGCTGGGCCTCTCCCCGTCGTCCGCGGCATCCCTCTCCTACGGGTGGGCGAACGCCCTGCGCCCGGCGCTCGGCCTCGCGGCCCTGGTCCTGTGCTGGCTCGGGCTCACGGCCGGGTCGCCGTTCCGCCTCCGGACCGCCGGCGTCCTGCTGGCCGCCGCGCTCCTGTACAGCCCGGAATTCGGGATCGCGGCGGGGGCGGGGATCGCCATCCTGGTCTGGACGGCCCCCGGGCCGGCACAGCGGAGGACGGCACTCGTCCAGGTGGCCGCCCCGGGTGCCGCCGCTTCCCTTCTCCTGTTCCTGGCCATGTACGGCGCGGACACGCCGGTGGCGGCGTGGAACATGCTCCACGGGTACGGGCTGGCCCGGTTGGCGGGGCACGGGGCGTTGCCATGGCCCGCGTTCCCCTGGTGGGATTCCCCCGGCGCCGTCCTGCGTTCCGCGGGCAACCTGCTCTGGCAGGTTTCGCTCTGGGGACCCCTCGTCCTCTGCGGCCTGGGCGGAACCTGGGCGGTCGCCGACGGGCTCCGCGGACGCGGGGGCCTGCCGCGCCTCGCCGCCGCCCTCACGATCATGACGCTCATCGCCCAGCTTCCGGCGATCGCCCGGCCGCACGGACAACAACTGACCTCCGCGCCGTCCGCCGTGGTGCTGGGCGGCCTGCTGCTTGACCGCCTCCGGCAACGGTCGCGGACCGGATTCCTGGCTGCCGCCGCCCTGGTGCTCGCCTATGCCACGGTCAACCCGTCGGGCAACCTCCGGATCGGCCTCGAGCGGGCCAGGTCCCGTCCCCTGGCCGCCGTGGGCGACAACGCGTTATTCCCGCGGCTCGGGGCGATTGCGCTCCCGGCGGAGCAATGGGAGTTCGTCAGGGGGATCGTGCCGGCGATCCGCCGGGAGTGCGCGCCGGACCGGTGCTTCCTGCTGGCCGCGCCGTTCAAGCTCCTGCCGGCGTTCCTGGCCGACCGGCGGGCGGTGGCGCCCTACGTGGATCCCGTGCTCGCGACTTCGCCGGGCGCCAGGGCGGAGCTGATCGCCAGCCTCGAGCGGGAACACCCGCCCCTGGCGGTCCTCGGCGAGTGGCTGGACCTGCCGCTTCCGAAGGCCGATCCGGACCTCTGGCGGTACCTCGAGACGCATTACCGGCCCGGCCGCCGCATCGGCGACCTCACGCTCTGGGTCCGGCGCACCCCCTAGCCGCGCCGGGGCGGCTGTCCGGTCGTACCGCGACGGGGCTGAACATGCGGACGCCCGCCGGTCAGGCGGGCGTCCGTCGGTGACAAAACGGAACCGGGGTCAGTGGTGGTTGTTGCCGTTCCCCTGGCTCTTGTCGTTGTGGTCAATGACAAACCCGTTCGGGTTGTTGCCGTTGTGCCACCCGTTGTCATGCGCGCCGGAGGTGTCGGTCGTGCCGCCCGTCCCGCCGGTTCCGCCCGGCGTCCCGGCCCCG
>CAYNUZ010000449.1:0-1745 GCA_964400385.1 uncultured bacterium
CATGGCGGCGGGGCTGGCCGGCCCCGCGGCGGGCTTCGGCGAGAACAAGGTCCGGTACCGGTCCTTCCCGTGGAGCGTGATGCACACGGAGCACTTCGAGATCTTCTATTACCCGGAGGAGGAGGCGCTGGCCTCGGAGGTCTGCGACACCGCGGAGCAGGCGTGGCAGAGCCACACCGAGAGCTTCCGGCTGATCCGGCCGCCGCAGCGGAAGGTCCCGATCTTCCTCTTCGCGACCTTCCACGATTTCATCCAGAACAACGTCTCGCCCGAGGTGCTGGGGGAGGGGATCGGGGGGTTCACCGAGGTCTTCAAGACCCGGGTCGTGCTCCCGCTGGGGCCCAGCCGGGAGCAGCGGCGGGCGGTGATCTGGCACGAGCTGGTCCACGCGCAGCAGTTCTTCATCCTGTACGGGGAGGGGCTGCGGTCCTACAGCCTCTACAAGTCGGTCCTGGTGCCCCAGTGGTTCATGGAGGGCATGGCCGAGCACTATGCGAAGGACTGGGACTCGCAGGGGGAGATGGTCCTGCGCGACGCGGTCCTGAACGACCGGTTGCCGCCGCTCACGCTGCTCCATTCCTTCAACCACCTGGAGCCGCATGACGGGTACCTCGGGTACAAGGCCGGGCAGTCGGCGTGCGACTACCTGGCCGAGCTCTACGGGGACGACAAGATCCCCGCCATCCTCAAGGGGATCGAGGAAGCCAAGACCTTCCCCCAGGTCTTCCAGGACAAGACCGGGGTGTCCCTCGCCGAGTTCGACCGCAAGTGGCACATCCACCTGCGCGAGACGTATTGGAGCGCCACGAAGGGGAAGAAGGACGCGTCCGACTACGGGACCGCGCTCGTGACCGGCCCCGCCAACGGGACCCGGCACAGCACCGCCCCCGTCCCCTCGCCGGCGGACGAGAGCATCGCCTTCTTCTCCGACCGCGAGGGGTATCGCAACCTCTACCTGATGGAGAAGGGGGGCAGCCCCTCCGCGGTCTTCTGGAACGCCTCGTTCGAGGGGATCACCGCCAGCCCCGTGGACTGGACGGCGGACGGGCGGCGGTTCGTGATGACCGTGACCGACGGGCCGCGGAACGCCTTCGTCATCACGAGCCTCAAGAAGCACCGGCTGCTGAACTTCCGCCGCGAGCGCGCCCGCCTGACGTTCCCCTTCCTCGACATCGGCCAGCCGCGGTTCTCGCCGGACGGGAAGTCGCTGGCGTTCATCGGGTTCAACGGGCGGTCGTCGGAGGTCTACCTGGCCGACGTCGCCACGGGGACCTGTCGGCAGGTCACGCACGCCGGCGGCGCGGCGTCCTCGCCGGCCTTCACCCCGGACGGGAAGCGGCTCGTCTATGCGGCGGGAGACGATGCCGGCTCGCAGCTCATGGTCGTGGACGACCTCGCGGCCGCCCAGCCCGCCAGCCGGCCGCTGGTGACCGGCCACGTCATCCGCGGCGGCCGCCCCGACGTCTCGCCGGACGGGCAGTGGGTCCTCTTCGATTCGGGCGAGAGCGGCATCCCGAACCTCTACGTCGCGGCCATGGACGGCTCGGAAGTCCGGCAGCTCACCGACGCGCGGACCGGGCTGTTCGGCGCCCGGTGGGCGCGGGACGGCAAGCACGTGCTCGCCACGACCCTGGAACACGGCTGCCAGAACATCTACCTCCTGAACGACACGCTGCTCAAGCAGTCGCCGCTCGCGATGGGGTTCGCGGCGAGCAACCAATCCGTCGTCTACGCGACCGTCGATC
>CAYNUZ010000450.1:0-1745 GCA_964400385.1 uncultured bacterium
GCGCCAGCTCCGTGAGCAGCGACCGCATCTCGATCCGCGCCCGCGGGTCCAGCCCGCTCGCCGGCTCGTCCAGCAGCAGCACCTTGGGCTCGTGGATCAGCACCCGCGCCACCCCCAGCCGCTGCTGCATGCCGCGGCTGAGCGAGTCCACCATCGCCTTCTTCTTGCCCGTCAGGTCCGTCAGCTCCAGCACCGAGTCCACCACCCCCCGACGCTTCTTCCTGGGGATCTCGAAGGCCGCCGCGAAGAACTGCAGGTACTCGTCCACCGTCAGGTCGTCGTACACGCCCAGGAAGTCCGGCATGTATCCGAGCATCCTGCGGATCCGCGGGCCGTCGCGCATCACGTCCAGCCCGCCGACCTTCGCCGTCCCCTCGTCGGGCGAGAGCAGGCACGCGAGGATCTTCATCGTCGTGCTCTTGCCCGCGCCGTTGGGCCCGATGAACCCGAAGACCTCGCCGGGACCGATGTCCAGGCTCAGGTGGTCCACCGCCGTGAGGTCGCCGAACCGCTTGGTCAGGTTCCTGATCTCGATCATCGATCACCCTCGCCCATGGGGACTAGCACGCGCACCACCGCCGTCTGCGATGTCGTCGCGCCCCAACCCAGCGACACATCCGCCGGGCACTGCGCGATGTTCAGATAGACCGCGGCAAACGCGTCGCTCGCCGAGCACCGTTCGACGGCCTGCCCGCGCCGGCTCGCCGCGGAGAGGTCCAGCAGCGGCCCCGGGCGCAGGTCAAGCTGCTGCCCGGTGTACCAGCCGTACGCGTACGGCTGGTTCGGGTCCGGCGCCGGGTTGGACCACTCCCGGGCCGGCACGTCGGCGGCGAACTCATCGGGGAACAGACCGGACCACGAGCCCTTGTCCATCTGCCCGACGGCTTCCGGGGGCGGGGCCACGGGCTTGGTCATGATCACCCGCCCCGAGGGGTACACGGGCCGCACCTTCTCCGGCCGCTCCACCTTGGGCGCCGACAGCCCGTACCACTTGCCCCCGGTCCGCAGGGCCGCCTCGGTCACCAGAACGCCCTCCGGAAGCCCCGCCACCGCGACGCGGTACCCACTCCCCTCGCGGTGCACCCGCACGCTCAGGCCCGACCACGCCGCGCTCCCCACCGCATCATCCGCGAATGCCCGGAACGTCCACAGCGCCAGCGGCACCTGCGTCAACGGGTTGCCGCGCGTCGATCCCGCCTCGCCCCCCGCGGCCTGCTGCACCGTGGGCACCAACGCCAGGCCGCGAAACTCGCGTCCCCCGTAGTCCACCGATGTGCCCCGCCACCAGGAGGTCGGGTCGACGCCGCGCACGTCCACCACCCCAGACTTCCCCGCGTAGACGCCGGTCATCCCGGTCTGGAAGCTCAGGGCCGGCCCGGCGCTCCCCGCCATGACATCCACGACGCTCACCCGCATGACTTGCGTCGGCGCGGTCCGCAGCACCCGCGGGGCGCCGAACGCGACGATGCCGGCCAGCGCGATCCACGCCAGGGACGAGACCCACGAACGGTGCCCCTGGCGGAATCGCCGCAGCACGAAGTAGTCCACCGGACCGACCAGCGCCACCAGCACCAGCATCGCCCCGGCGATCACGATGAAGATCGCATCGCCGATCACCGGCACATCGCCCAGCCGCTCCACCGCCGCGTTGTTCGCCCGGTCCTGCGCGGTCCCGTTCCAATACCCCTGGCTGAGTGCGCCGCTCGCGCCGATCAGCCAGTCCGTGACCGCCGGCTCCAGCGCAT
>CAYNUZ010000451.1:0-1723 GCA_964400385.1 uncultured bacterium
CGGCGGGCCCGGTGCGCGTCGCGCTCCGCGCCGGGGTGCGGCTGGCGCGCGACCGCGGGGGACTCTGCGCGGGGCTGGGCGTGTCCTTCCGCGGGTGCGCGCTCGACTACGCGTGGCAGGCGGGCGACCAGGTGTTCGGCGCCACCCACCACGTCTCGGCGGGGTTCTCCCTCGCCGACTTCCGGCGCACGCCCCCGGCCGGCGAACTCCCCGGCTGAGCCGCCTGCTATCATGCCCGCCATGGAGACGGCCGTCGCGGTGGTCCACGACCTCCTGCACAAGGTCTACAACGTCGAGGGGCTGATCACCTGGGGCGGGCTCGCCGCGGTGGTCCTGGTGGTCTTCGCCGAGACCGGCCTCATGATCGGGTTCTTCCTCCCCGGCGACTCCCTCCTGGTCACGGCGGGCCTCTTCGCCTCGCTGGACCGGCTGCCGCTGGGGTGGCTGCTGGCCGGGGCGAGCATCGCGGCGATTGCCGGCGACGCGGTGGGGTACTGGATCGGCTGGCGGGTGGGCGAGCCGCTCTACCGGCGGCCGCAGACCTGGTTCTTCCGGCGCGACCACCTGCTGCGCGCGCGCGCGTTCTACGAGCGGCACGGCGGGAAGACGATCGTGATCGCGCGGTTCATGCCGATCGTCCGCACCTTCGCCCCGGTCGTCGCGGGCGTGGCGCAGATGCGCTACCGGCGGTTCCTCTCGTTCAACGTCTGGGGCGGGCTGGGCTGGGTCGCGAGCATGGTGCTGCTCGGGTATTCGCTGGGCCGCGCCTTCCCGGGGATGCTGGCGCACATTGACGCGGTGGTCATCATCGTGATCGTGCTCTCGCTGCTGCCCGGCCTGGTGGAAGTCCTCCGGGCGCGGCGGTCACCCGCCTGATCCCGGGCCGCGCGTCAGCGCGGCCTGCGTGCGAGGAGCTGGTCGACGCGGGCGGCGAGGACGCGGGGGGAGAAGGGCTTGACGATGTAGTCGTCGGCGCCCACGCGGGTCCCGTCCTCGACGTTCCCCATCTTCCCCTGCCCGGTCAGCAGCAGGACCGGGATCTTCCCGGTCGCGGGCGCTTCCTTGAGCGTCTTGCACACGGCGAGGCCGTCCATGCCCGGCATCGAGACGTCGAGGATCACGAGGTCGGGCAGGTCGTGCTGGACGAGGGCGAGGCCCTTGAGGCCGTCGGGCGCGGTCGTCACCGTGTGCGCCGCCAGCGACTGCTTGATGATTTCCAGGATCGCGGGGTCGTCGTCGGTGGCCACGATGCGCGCCATAGTCCTACCCATAATACCCATTCTGCATCCGGTCCACCAAGGCCCGGGGGTATAATCCGCGCGTGACCCGCACGCCCCGCGTTCCCCCCGTTCCCCGCCCCGGCTGGGCCCTGGCGGGGGTGCTGGCGGCGGGAGCCGTCCTGCCCCTGTGGGCCTGCCTGACGGGACGGGCGGTCCCGTTCCTGGGCGACGCCTTCCATCTCCATTACGCGGGGCAGGCGGTGCTGGCCCGGATCCTCGCGGCGGCCCCCGGCCGGCTCCCGGCCTGGGACCCCTTCATGTTCTGCG
The DNA here is from genome assembly GCA_964400385.1 of uncultured bacterium. Lineage (GTDB taxonomy): Bacteria > Oederibacteriota > CAKKQC01 > CAKKQC01 > CAKKQC01 > CAYNUZ01. The sequence goes on from CAYNUZ010000451.1 coordinate 1,548, forward strand.
GCACCCCGCTCCTCGCGGACCCGGGGCGGCAGGTCCTGTACCCGCCCGCGCTGCTGTACCGGCTTTTGCCGTTTCCCCAGGCGTACGGGGCCTTCCTCGCGGTCCATGTCCTGCTCGCGATGGCGGGCGCGGCGGCGCTGCTGCGCGCGCTGGGGGCCGGGCCCCGCGGCGCGGCC
>CAYNUZ010000452.1:0-1716 GCA_964400385.1 uncultured bacterium
GGGCGTCAGGCGGTCCACCACCGCGAGGGCGCGCTCCTTGAGCGGGATCGTCAGGTTGATCCCCCGGAACCCGAGCGCCGCCGCGCCGCGCCGGGCGGCGCCGAGCGCGGCGGGGGGCACCCGGAAGCGGAGGTACCTGCCCAGCCGCCGCAGCGCGCACAAGGCGGCGTTCTGCATGGCCGGCGAGAGGCTGTGCGCCACCGGATCCCCAAAGACCGCGAGCAGGAGGGGCCGGGGGGGCCGGCTCACGTGAGCATCGCCACCGTGGCCTGGCGGCCGGAATCCGGCCGGTCGCGCCGGGCGGAGTAGAACCCGTCCGCCTCGCAGTGGGTGCAGTACGGGCAGGTCGCGACCTGCGACGCCGGGAGCCGGGCGTCGAGGAGCTGGCGGCGGTTGGCCTCCCGCAGGTCCGCGAACCAGTGCAGCGGCGCGCCGGCCGTGAGGACGTCCTGGCCGTACGGCAGGCCCTTCACGAAGGCCTCCCGCACGTCCTCCCCCACCTCGTAGCACGGGCCGGCGATGGCCGGGCCGATCGCGGCCAGGCAGTCCTCGGACTGCGTGCCGAACTCCTCGAACATCGTGAGCAGGGTCTTCCAGAGGATGGACCGGACCGTGCCCCGCCAGCCGGCATGGACGACGGCGAGCGCGGGCGTCCGCCGGTCCACGACCACGACCGGCAGGCAGTCGGCGGTGAGGAGGGCCAGGGGCTGGCCGCGCAGCGCGGTGATCAGGGCGTCGGCCCGCGGGGGCTCGGCCATGAACCGTTCCACGTTGCCGGCGTCCACCGTGACCACGTCGTTCCCGTGGACCTGGGAGGGGAGGAGCGGCGGGCGCGGCAGCCCCAGCGCCTCCCAGGCGCGCAGGCGGTTGCGCTCGACCGTGTCCCGGTCGTCCCCGGTCGCGTACCCCAGGTTGAGCGAGGCCCACGGCCCGGCGCTCGCGCCGCCCCGGCGGCCCAGGAACCAGTGCCGCAGGCCCGGGGCCCCGTCCAGCGCGGCGGCCGCGTGGTACGGGAGATCGCCGGCCCGCCGCCCGGGGAAGGACGCGTCCTCCCTCACGGCGCGTGGAAGGTGGTGAACAGGCCCGCTGCGATGGACTCCGCGAGCTGCGCGCGGTACCCGCCGTCGTGGAGCTTGCGCTCCTCGCGGGGATTGCTGATGAACCCGACCTCGATCAGGATGGCCGGGCGGGCCGCCCGCGCGAGGACGTAGAACGGCGCCTGCATGATCTTCCGGTTCGCCCGGCCGGTGACGCCCAGCTCGCCGATGAGCATCTTCTCGACCGAGCCCGCCATCTCCACCGACCGGTCGTGGAACTGGAGCTGCTCGAGGTCGCTGAGCATGATGTCCAGGTAGTTGCTGTCCGCGTTCTCGCGGACCACGTCCCGGATGTTGCCGGAGGTGTTCCGCTGGCCGTACACGTAGGTCTCGATCCCCCGCGCGTTCTCGCTGGGCGACGAATTGGCGTGGATGCTGACGAACGCGTCCGCCCGTTCCCGCGCGGCGATGTGGACCCGCTCCTTGAGCGAGATGAACCGGTCGGAATCCCGCGTGAGGGTCACCACCGCCCCCCGGTCGCGGAGCAGCCGGGTCAGGCGCAGCGCGATGTCGAGCGTGACCACCTTCTCGCACAGGCCCGACGGGCCCTCCGCCCCGCAGTCGTGCCCGCCGTGCCCCGCATCCACGACCAGGTGGAGCGGCCAGTGCCCGCGTCCGG
>CAYNUZ010000453.1:0-1705 GCA_964400385.1 uncultured bacterium
TCCCGATGGCGCCGGGCGCGGAGTCCCTGAACGTCGCCGCCGCCGCCGCGGTCCTGCTGGCCGAGGCCGCGCACCAGCGCGCGGCTCCCGGCGCGGGAGCCGCCGACGCGAAAAACGCGGCCTGACAATCCGTTGACAGCCTGAAAGTCGGGTGCTAAGGTCTGGATGAGGCCACACCGCGATGCCAAGAATGTCCAACGTCGGAGACCTGGAAGTCCTCTGGGAGCTGTTCGAACGGACCGGTTCCGTGGAGGTCTACCTCCTGTTCCACCAGGCCAAGAAGAATGCGCAGCAGTTCGAGCGCGCCAAGCACGATATTGACGCGATGAAGCGGGAGCTGGAGCGCCGCTGACGCCGGCCACAAGCCGGCCCTGCGTCCCGGGGACGCAGGACCCAGGGCAGACGATGGTGGAGGTGGCCATGGCGCGACGGACCGGCCCCCGGCGGGGGCGATGGCAGGGGTGGCTCCCCTGCCTTTGCCGTTTCGGGGCGGCCCTCGCCGTCGCGGCTCCCGCCGCCGCCCGCTCGGTCTGGACCGAGACGCCCACCCCCAGCCACGAGGCCCTCAACGCCGTCCGCTTCTACAACCGCACCGACGGGTTCGCGGTGGGCGCCGCCGGCACCATCCTGCGCCTGGCCCACGGCGAGTGGCAGAACTTCCCGTCCGGGAGCGACCAGGACCTCCTCGACGTCGCGGTCGTCGGCTCCGACCAGGCCTGGGCGGTGGGGGTGAACGGCATCCTGCTCGCCTACCGGAACAAGAAGTGGACCCCGGATCCCCAGAGCCAGCTGCTGACCCTCCTGCCGCTCCACGCGGTGTCCTTCCTCAACCCGAGCAACGGGTGGGCGTGCGGCGGGAACGCGGCGCAGGGCGGGATCGTCCTCCATTACGACGGCGCGACCTGGGTCAGCGCGACCACCACGGTGGACCCGCTGTACGGCCTGGCCCTGGTGGGGTCGGACAACATCTGGTTCTGCGGGGGGAACCGCCGGATCATGAAGTTCGACGGCAGCCAGTTCTCCACCTCGTACGCCCCCGCCATGCCGTACTCCCCCTCGGCCTACAACGACGCCAACGCCTGGCATGCGATCGCCTTCCCGTTCAAGTCCATCGGCTGGGTCGTCGGCGACGGCGGCCGCATCGCCCGGTACGACTCCGGCTCCGGCGTCTTCAACCCGTTTCCGCAGGGGAGCGCGCTCTCGTCGTCCACCCTGTACGCCCTCTCGCTGCTGCCGGACACCGGCCAGGGCTACGTGGTCGGCGCGGGGGGCCTGCGGCTGGCCTTCGACGGCGGCGGCTTCCAGGCCGAGGTGGCGGGCGGCGAGGACCTGCGCGGGATCGCCCTCATGAACGAGCTCGAGGGCGTCGCGGTGGGCGGGGTCACGACGGGCCGCATCGTGACCCTGCGCGCGGTCACGACCGAGGCCACGGCGGCGCGGATGCGGATGTATCCCAACCCGGTGGACCCGGGCCGGGGGGAGCGGCTGACGCTGGACCGGCTCCCCGACGACGTCACGGCGCTGGCGATCTACACCCTGCGCGGCGAGCTGGTGGACGACCTCGCGCACACGGTGCGGTACGACCCCGTGACCGGGGTCGCACGCTGGGACGGGCGGATCCACGACGGCCGCCCCGCGGCCAGCGGCACCTATCTCGTCCGGCTCGCGACCCGGCGCGGCAGCCGCGGCCAGGGCGTGTTCCTTG
>CAYNUZ010000454.1:0-1698 GCA_964400385.1 uncultured bacterium
GGGTCCGCCGCGGCGGGCGCCCCGGCGCCCGCCGGCAGGGAGGCCATCAGCCGGGTGAACTCGAGCTCCGCGAAGAGCGCCCGCGCGCGCGCGGGATCCCCGGGCCCGGGCACGCCCTCCCCCAGCCCGCCGGGCACGGGAACGTCCGTGCGCAGGACGGCGAGGGCGTGCATCGCCTGCACCTGGTCGCGGGCGGCGTCGAGCTTCTCCCGCAGCTTGTCCGACTTGACGTCCGGCAGCCGCCGGTAGAGGTCGTCGAGGGACGTGAACTGGGCGAGGAGCTGCGCGGCCGTCTTCTCGCCGACGCCCGGCACGCCCGGGAGGTTGTCCGAGGTGTCCCCCATCAGGGCGAGCAGCTCGGCGATCCGCTCCGGCGGGACGCCCCACTTCGCGCGGACGGCCTCCGCGTCCATGGGCTCGTCCTCCCGCCGCGGGATCGCCACCCGGATGCGCGGCCCGACGAGCTGGAGGATGTCCTTGTCGCCGCTGTAGATCCGTACCGGCCGGCCCGCCTCCGCCGCCGCCCGCGCGAGGGTCGCGATCGCGTCGTCCGCCTCGAACCCCGGCGGCGTCACCGTCGGGACCCCCAGCGCGTCCACCAGCTCGCGGATCAGGGGGAACTGCGACTTGAGGTCGTCGGGCGTGGGCTTGCGCTGCGCCTTGTAGCCCGCCAGGGCCGCGTGCCGGAAGGTGGGTCCGGGCGGGTCGAACACCACGACGATGGCGTCGTCCGGCCGGCGCTCCTTGAGCAGCTTGAGGAGGAAGATCGCGAACCCGTAGACGGCCTGGGTCGGCTGGCCCTTGCGGTTGGCCAGCGCGGGGAGGCCGTAGAAGCACCGGTAGGCATAGCTGTGGCCATCCACCAGGTGGAGCTCGCCGGGCACCGGGGCGGCCCTCAGAGGCGGGCGGCGAGGGACAACGCCAGGAACGCGCCGCCGTAGTCCACGTCCAGGACGTGCCGGGAGGCGTCGCGGATCGCCTGCCCGCGCAGCGACTCGGTCAGCGGCCCGAACGCGTTCACCGACGAGTTGAACCGGTGCCGGAAGGTGCCGATTCCCCCGAACCGGTACCCGAGCGTGGCCTGGGCCGAGACCGCTGCGTCCAGGTCCTGCTCGAGCTCGAGCGAGAATTCCGGGAAGAACCCCGTACCGGTGCCTTCTGCCGCGGCCTGTTCGAGGTCGGAGTTCCCGGACGGGTACGACTTGAGCGTCCGGTGGTCGATCCGCACCGTCCCCAGGCCCGCCCCGAGGAAGAGCTCCACCATCGCGCGCGTGTGCTCACGGATGGGCAGGAGGAATCCGGCGCCGGCCATCGCGAAGAGGATCTCGCTGCGCACCTCCCACCAGTCCTCGTTGCGGTACCCGGCGTTCTCCCCCGTCGCATGGGTGGTGCCCGCCTCGGTGCGCAGCCACGCCAGCTTCCCCGCCACCCGCACGAGCGGATCGATCAGGTACGAGCCCTCCGCCCCCTCCAGGAACGCCCAGGCGATGTCGTGGTGTGTCTGCGCGGTGAAGGGTGCGTTGTTGTACTTCAGCAGTGTGATGGCCGCCTGGGGGAACGCGTCGAGCCCCGCGAGCCGCACCGTGCTCGGCCCGAGGAAGGGCTTGACGCGCCACCGGGACGCCAGGGGCGCGCGGCGCGGCGCCAGCGTGGCGACCGAGGTCTGGCGGGCCGCGCCGCCCTCCGCGTCCGCGCCCG
>CAYNUZ010000455.1:0-1693 GCA_964400385.1 uncultured bacterium
GACGGCGGCGGCTTCCGGAAGCCGGCGGGTCTCGAGGTCGATCACGACCGCCTCGCCCCGGCCCGGCCGGGCCGACCGCTCCCAGCCGGGGGTCGAGGCCAGCACGCACCGGACCCGCCAGCCGCGGGAACGCGCGGCCGCCCCCACGTCGCAGGCGCCGGTGAGGTCGTCCGCCAGCAGGGCGATGCGGTCAACCGCCGTCAGCGGTGTTTCGCCCACCAGGCCTTGGCCGTGGTGAGGAAGTTCCGGAGGAGGGTCTTGCCGCCCTGGGTCATGATGGACTCGGGGTGGAACTGGACCCCCTCCACCGGGAAGTCCCGGTGGCGCACCCCCATCACCTCGCCTTCCTCGGTCCAGGCGGACAGGGCCAGCACCTTCGGCATCGTCTTGCGCTCCACGAGCAGCGAGTGGTACCGCGCGGCGGGGAACGGGTTCGGCAGCGTCCGGAACACCCCGGCGCCGTCGTGGTACACCGGGGAGGTCTTGCCGTGCATCAGCCGCTCCGCCTGGCGGACGCGGCCCCCGAACACGTGGCCGATGCACTGGTGGCCCAGGCACACGCCCAGCAGGGGGACCTTCCCGGCGAAGTGGCGGATCGTGGCGCACGAGACCCCCGCGTCCTCGGGGCCACCGGGGCCCGGCGAGATCACGATGCACGTGGGCTTGAGCTTCTCGATCTTGTTCACCGTGATCTTGTCGTTCCGCTGGACGAGGAGGTCCTCGCCCATCTCGCCCAGGTACTGCACGAGGTTGTACGTGAACGAGTCGTAATTATCGATCATCAGGATCATGTCGCGTCCGCTCCGTTGGCCACACCGATGGACAGCAGCGCCGCGCGGGCCTTGTTCATGGATTCCTGGTATTCCGCGGCCGGGACCGAGTCGGCCACGATCCCCATTCCGGCCTGGACGTACGCCGTGCCGCCGGACACCACGATCGTGCGGATGGCGATCGCGGTGTCCATGTTGCCGTTGAACCCGACATATCCCGCGGCGCCCGCGTACGGGCCCCGCCGGGTCGGCTCCAGCGCGTCGATGATCTGCATGGCGCGGACTTTCGGCGCACCCGACACCGTCCCCGCCGGGAAGGCGGCCCGGAGCAGGTCGAACGCGGTCTTCCCCTTCGCCAGCCGGCCCTTGACCCCCGAGACGATGTGCATGACATGACTGTACCGCTCCACGACCATGTTGTCCGTGACCCGCACGGAGCCGTACCGGCACACCCGGCCCAGGTCGTTCCGGCCCAGGTCCACGAGCATGACGTGCTCGGCGCGCTCCTTGGGATCGGCCAGCAGCTCCCGCTCGAGCCGGAGGTCCTCCGCCGCGGTCCGGCCGCGCCGCCGCGTCCCCGCAATGGGCCGGGTCTCCGCCTCCCCGTCCTCGAGCCGGACCAGCATCTCGGGCGAGGCGCCCACCAGCGTGGTGTCGCCGCACTCGAGGAAGAACATGTACGGCGAGGGATTCAGCACGCGCTGCGCCCGGTACAGCGCGAACGGGTCGCCCGCGAACGGGGCGGCCAGCCGCTGCGAGAGCACGACCTGGATGATGTCGCCGACCTTGATGAACCGCTTCGCGCGGTGGACGTTGCGGATGAACGCGGCCCGGGTCAGGTTCGAGGTGAACCGGGGCGGCCGCGCGCGGGCCGCATCAATGGCCGGCGCCGCGAGGTCCCCGAGCGGAACGGCCAAGCGGCC
>CAYNUZ010000456.1:0-1692 GCA_964400385.1 uncultured bacterium
CGCCTCATCGCGGCCCTCGGCGCGCTGCGGCTGGGGGCCGGGCGGACGGACGACCCGGACCGGCTGGTGCCGGCCTATGTGCGCGAGCCCGACGCGGTGACGAAGCGCCGCCAGCGCGGCCGCCTCTGATGGAGCTCGTGCCGCTGGCCCCGGTCCACCTGGACCGGGTGGCGGCCCTGGAGCAGGTGGTGTACGCCGGGCGGGACCCGTGGAGCCGGGCGGCCTTCGAGCACGAGCTGCACGCCCCGGCGAGCCTCTGGCTGGTGGCGCTGGCCGGGGCGGAGGTGGCCGGGTACGCCGGCGGCTGGATGCTCGCGGGCAACGAGTACCACCTCCTGAACCTGGGGGTCGCGCCGGCCTTCCGCCGGCGGGGCGTGGCCCTGGCGCTCACCACGGGGCTGCTCGACCGGGCGGCACGGCAGGGCTGCGCCTCCGCCACCCTCGAGGTCCGGCGCGGGAACGACGCCGCCCGGCGGCTGTACGAACGGCTGGGGTTCCGGGCGGAAGGGGTGCGGAAGGGGTACTACACCGACGGGGAAGACGCGCTGATCTACCTGCTGGACCGGCTGCCCGGCCCCGCCTGATCCGCCGCTACAACGCCTCGCGGGCCCCGAACCCGCCTTCCAGCGTGTGCCAGTACCGGATCTCGTCCTCGCCCTCGTGCCAGCAGAGGTAGGCCAGCTCGCCCTCGCGCATCGTATAGAAGTCCACGAGGCCCCGGGCCAGGTCCTTCAGCTCGCACCCCAGCGCGTGGAAGTTCTCGAGCTGTTCCTCGAAGGTTTCCATGGTCTTCAGGAGGAGCTCGTTCAGCTCCGCGATCCGCGTCCGCGCGCCGTCGCTGAGCTGGCCGGCGCCGTCGGTTCCGGCCAGCTCCTCGATGTCCACCCGGCCCTGCAGGGCCAGGATCTCGCGGTGGGACGCCCGCAGGTCGGTGAGGCGCCCGCGCACCGACGGGAGCAGCCGGTTGGCCGCCTCCAGGGTGAAGAGCTTGAGCGGCGGCTGGAGGTTCATGGTACGGATATTGTACCCTCACCCCCGAGGCGCTGGAGGCCGACGAGCGGGCAGGCCTCCTCCCGGAAGGTCCCGCCCAGCGGCGCGGCGACCGCTGCCACCAGCGTCCGGACGGCGTTCCCGCCGCCGTCCCGGACCTCGACCCGGCAGTCGGCGGGATAGCAGTCGGCCAGGACCATCCCGCCGCCGGGCAGCCGCGCCAGCCCGCGGGTGAACGTCGCGCACCGCTCCGTGCCGAACTCGTCCACGCGCAGCGCGTGCGGCGAGCCGTACGTGTCGAGGAGCGTCCCGCCCGCGTCCATGTCGGCGACCTCGATCGTCAGCCGCGGCCGGACCGCGGTGCCCGCCACCGGGGCGGCGGGCATGCAGAAGCACCCATACAGCCGGAACCGTCCGGGCGCCGGCTCCTCCGCGCGGTCCGCCGCCCACACATGGCAGAACGCGTCGAGCGGGAGGGACGCCAGGGCGCGCGTGGCGGGATCGTACACCGCGAACCGTTCGGGGTGCGACAGGGCCGCCAGCCACCGGCCGTCGGCCAGGACGATGGCGGACTTGAGCCGCCCGAACGCCCAGCGGAAGGCCAGGCTCCCGCGCCGCGTGGCCGTGAAGGCGTAGCCCGGGACCGACGCCGCGAGGCCCCCGTCGGCGGCCGGCTGCACGGTCACCACCGGCGGCGCGATC
>CAYNUZ010000457.1:0-1685 GCA_964400385.1 uncultured bacterium
CATCCCGGCGCTGGCCGCCCACTTCCCGATGGTCGTCCCGAGCCTCCTGTTCGTTCCGGCCGGGTTGTTCCCGGCCTGGCGTGCCGCCGCCGGGCGCTGGCGCGCCCTCGCCCTGGCCGCTGCCTTCTTGCTGCTGGGGGCGTCGGTGTACCTCTACCTGCCGGTGCGCACGCCCGCCGCGCATCCGGCCTTCCGCTGGGCCGAGCCGGTGACCTGGAAGCGGTTCCAGTGGCTCGTCTTCCGGCAGCAGTACATGTCCATCGAGAAGCAGGAGCGGGGGGAGGGCGGCTGGCTGCTGGCGGGACGGTTTGCCGGGCGGTGGTGGGCCGGGCGGGGCGTGGCGGGCACGCTTCTGCTGGTCGCGGGCGCGGTCCTCGTGGTGCGCCGCCGTGAGTGGTGGCTGGCGGCGCTCGCGGGCGGGGGGATCGCGGAAGTCGGGCTGGCCGCGTTCTACCCGAAACTGGAGGCGGACGCCCTGTGGGTCGCGGATCCCTTCTTTACCGCGGGATGGTTCCTGCTCTCGCTGGTGGCGGTCCGCGCGCTCGCCGCGGCCTGGGAGTCTCCGGACCGCCGGATGCGCACGGGCGGGGCCGTCGTGGCCGCCTGGCTGGCGGCGGTCACGCTGGCCGCGGGGTTCGGGGGGGCGTCCAAGCGCTGGAACTACTACGCCTCGGATTTCATGGCCAATCTTTCCGCCACTCTGCCGCGGGATGCCCTCGTGTTCACCGAGGGCGATGCCTACATCGCGCCCATGCTCTACGGCCTTAACGTGGACGGCCAGCGGCCGGATGTGCGCATGATCATCCCGATCTTCCTCCACTTTGACTGGGGCCTCGCGCTCCTCCATGCCCAGTATCCGGACCTGCGGCTCAAGGCGATGCGGCCATGGGGGCACATCTGGCTCGAGGCCAAGGACATCATGGAAGACCATCCCGAGCGGCCCTGGATGTACTCGCTCACCACCTCCACGGGATGGCCGTTCACCCCGTACGCGATGCCCGAGGGTCTGGCATACCGGATCGTGGGGGCGTCCAAGGCGGTCCTCGACCCCGCCGCGGACCGCCGGGCCCTGCGGTACCGGCTGCGCGACACGATGGGCGCGCGCATCGGGCGGGAGCCGTTCGGCCGGGTGATCCGGGAGAACCTCATCGAGGCCTACTTCCGCCGGGGGATCCAGTGGCACATGCGGCGGCAGCTCCGGCTGGCGGTCGCGCTGTTCACCCGGGCGCGCCGGCTGGGGTCACCCGAGGCCGCGCTCAACCTGGGGCTGGCCTTCTATGAGGCGGGGGACATCCCCAACGCGGCATTGAACTGGCGGGAGGCCCGACGGCTGGCGCCGGACCGGCCCGAGGCGTACGCCAACCTTGGCCTCATCGCGCTCCGCCAGGTGCCCGCCCAGCCGGACGAGGCGATCACGCTGTGCGAGAAGGCGCTGGCGATCAACCGGAAATCGGTGAAGGCGTACGAGGTGCTGGCCAATGCCTGGTACCTCAAGGGCGACTTGCCGCAGGCCATCGCGCGCGCCCGCGATGCGGTGGCGCTGAAGCCCGGCGATCCCGGATTGACGAAGATGCTCCAGACCCTGCTCCGCACTGCCAGCCGCCAAAGATAGAAGTTAGCGGACGTCGAGCTCCTCGGGCGGGTGCGCAGGCCCCGCGGCGCCGACGGGCACCGGGGTGACCGGG
>CAYNUZ010000458.1:0-1683 GCA_964400385.1 uncultured bacterium
CCGCAGCGCCCCGACCGCCTCCCGGCTCACCGCCTCGCCGTGCCGACCATGCCCGTCCGCACAGCTCCCGCACACCAGCCCGCCCTCGCGGTAGTCCAGCCAGCCGGCCGCGGCGGCCCCCAGTAGGGTGGCGCAGACCGCGCACCGGTCCAGCGACAGGGCATACCCCAGCAGGTCGGCGGCGCGCACCGTGAAGGCCAGCAGCGCGGGCGCGACATGGTCGGGGCGCTGGAGCGCCCGGAGCAGCTTCAGGAGCAGCGCGTACAGCCGCGGCTGCGGCTCGTCCGGCTCCAGCGACCGGTCAATCAGCTCGGCCGCAAACTGGCCGGCCGCGAAGGCGTGGAAGTCGCCGGAGAGGGCCCGGGTGGTCTCGAGCATCTCCGCCCCGCGCACCAGCCCCAGGTCGCGCCCCTCGCGCCGCCAGAGCACGAACTCCGCGGCCTGCAGCGGCTCCAGGTGGCCCGCCAGCCGCGACTTCGCCTTGCGGCACCCGCGGGCCACGGCCTTCACCTTGCCGAACCGGAGGGTGAACAGCGTCACCAGCCGGTCGGCCTCGCCCAGGTCCATCCGGCGCAGGACCACCCCGTGCGTCTTGAACAGCGCCACGGCGCCCTACTTCTTCATCTGGAGCGAGGAGATCTTGTTCCGCTTGATGACGTCGATGTTGAAGTACGCCTCGGAACACTGCGGGCTGATCTCGATCTCCTTCTGGAAGGCGGCGATCGCCTTGTCGAACTGCTGCAGGTGGGCCAGGGCAAATCCCAGGTTGAACTGGAGCCGTTCCGCCTTCGGGAACCGCTCGATCCCCGAGTTGCAGACCGTGACCGCGTGCGCGTACTCCTGCTTGAGGATGTACCGGGTGGACAGGAAGAGGTACACCAGCTCCTCGTTCGGGTTGAGCGCCAGCACCTTGAGGTACGACCGGATGGCCTCGTCGTTGTACCCGCCCTTCTCGTAGAGGACGCCCAGGCACATATGAGCCTGGTCATTGTGGTCGTCGGCGGCCACGAAGGCCATGAACTGCTGGATGCCCTCGGTGTAGGCCTTCTGCGAGAGGTAGGCCATGAGGAGCCAGTGCAGGACGTAGCGGTCCTTGGGGTTGCGCTCGGCCAGCTCGCGATACGCCTCGATCAGGCGGGGCTGGTTGGGCGCGGCGGCACTCACAGCTCCACCTCGACCGTGTCCCCGGTCACGCGGACCGGGTAGGTCTTGATCCCGATGTTGGGGTTGACCGGCATCTTCCCCGTGGTGACGTCGAACTCCCACCCGTGCCAGGGGCAGGCGACCACCTTGCCCTCGAGCGACCCGTCGCCGATGGGCCCCCCGCGGTGCGGGCAGGTGTTGGTGGTGGCATACACGCAGTCCGCGACCTTGAAGAGGGCGACTTCCTCGCTGCCGGCCGCGACGATCCGGCCCTCCCCTTCCTTCATTTCGCTGGCTGTGGCGACTGCGACAAACTGGGGCATCCGGACCATTCTAACGTGCAGGGCCGCGCCACCGCCCGCCGTCCGATGCCCGCGCCGGCCGCGGTCGGCATTATCTATACTGGGGTCCGGTGGTCACCAGCGGCATCGCCGGCATCGGGTTCATGGGCATGATGCACGCGTACGGCCTGCGCGGCCGGCACACCACCGGCGGCCGCGCGGTCTCCGGCGGCCGGCTGGGCGCGATCGCCTCGGCCGA
>CAYNUZ010000459.1:0-1675 GCA_964400385.1 uncultured bacterium
AAGATGCCCGTGGCCGCCGACTACCCGCACACCCTGTTCACCCTGCTGGGCGGAACCTTCGCGGTCCACGCGTTCGAGCCGGAAACCCGGCTGTGCCCTGCCCCGCTCCGCCACATCCCGGCGGGGAGCGGGCCCGGTCCGGAGCGGGGCGGCCTGGGCGCCCTGCTGGGCGATGCGGCCGTCCTCGCGGTCCGCGCGGTCCTGCCCCGGGCGCTGGACCGGCGCCTGCCCCCGCTGACGTCCGGGTACCGGGATTTTTCCCTGGTGTCGCGGCGGCCGGAAGCGCCCCGTGACTGGAAGGGCACCCGCAAAGCCGACCTGGACGCCTACCTCCGCCCGTACCAGGAGGTCCTGCCCGGCGACCGGCTCGCGGACACGCGGGCCTTCCTCGAGGTCCTGGCCCCGGCGCCCCGGGCCGCCCTCTATTTCCTGCATGTCTTCCTTCCGCACCAGCCGTGGATCTACCTGCCCTCCGGCCGCACCTATGCCTCCCCCACCGAGCCGCTGCCCGGCCACGCGGCGGACCGGTGGACCGGCCCCGCGCCGTTCGTCGCCGCGGCCTGGGAGCGGCACCTGTGGCAGGCCCGGTACGCCGACGCCGTGCTGGGCCGGGTGCTGCACCGCCTCGATGCGCTCGGGATGACGGACGATGCGCTCCTGGTGGTCACCGCCGACCACGGCATCAGCTTCCGGACCGGGGAGCCGGACCGCATGCTGGGCGCCGCCAACTGGCCCGACCTGCTGGGGGTCCCGCTCTTCATCAAGGTGCCGGGCCGCGCGCCGGGCCGCGTGGACGACCGCAACGCGGAGCAGGTGGACATCCTGCCGACGATCGCCGATGCGCTGCACCTGGCGCTCCCCTGGCCCGTGGACGGACGGTCGCTCCTCGGCGAGGAGCGGGGCACGGACGATCGCAAGGCGTTCATGGATGATGTCAGCATGCGGACCTGGGTCCATGCCCTGCCCTCGTTCCTGCGGGGCCGGGAGGAGACCCTCGCGCTGCGGGCCCGGGCGCTGGATGCGGACGGCGGCCCCGTCCTGCCGCCGTCCCTCCGGCGCCTGCTCGGCCGGCCGCCGGCGCCCGACCCGGGCGAGCCGTGGGGAACGGCCGAACTCGCGGGCGCGGACCTCTACCGGAACCTCTCGCCCGCCGACGGCTTCCTGCCTGCGCGGCTGGCCGGCCGGATCGTGCCTGCCGCGGGAGCTCCGCCGGCCGCGCATGTGCTCGTGGCGCTCAACGGCATCGTCCGCCAGGCGGCGTTTTTCGGCGAGGCGGACGGCGCCCTCGCGTTCGAGGCGCTCGTGCCCGAGTCCGCGTTCCGGGCCGGGGACAACCATCCGGAACTCTTCGTCATCCCGGCCGGCGGCCCCCCCTGGCACGTGCGGCGTGTGGCCGCGGCCGGGGACGCTGCCTTCACCGAATTCGCCGGTACGGGGGACGCCGAGGCGCTGGTCCGGGCCGACGGCCTCGTGGTCACGGTCCAACCCGGGGGGCCCGCCGGGAGCGTGGACCGCCGGATCGCCGGGTCCGGCGGGGAGATCCGCGTCGTCGGCTGGGCCGCGGACCGCGGGAACGGGATCCCCGCGGACCTGGTGGTCGCGGTCCTGGGCCGGACCCCGGTGGCCACGGCGCGTCCCCTGCTGGACCATCGTGATGCGGCCGTGCGCAGTCTGG
>CAYNUZ010000460.1:0-1664 GCA_964400385.1 uncultured bacterium
CCCGCCGGACCGGCCGTCGCCCCGTCCGCGACCCTCGCGACCGCCGCCCCGTCCGCCACGGGCCCCGACGAGGGGCTCGCGACCAAGCTGCAGGTCCGCCAGGTCTACATCAAGGGGTCGCAGGAGGCCGGCCTGGTGCTGCCGGACGGGGAGAGCCGGCTGGTCGTCGAGAACCGCGTGGGCCGGTCCGCGGTCCGGATGGGGGGCCACTACAACTTCATCACGGGCAAGATCGAGGCCTCGGTGGACTACCTCGTCCCGCTGTGGCGGGACGGGCCGATCCTGCAGGTGGCGGCCTCGGACCACATCGGGCTGGGGGAGCTCTACTACCGCGCCAAGTCGCTCGAGCGTGCCCGGGAGGTCCCGGTCGGGATCGGGCACCAGTTTTCGTTCGGGTCGCTGCTGGCCAGCGCGAGCCGCACGTCGTGGCGGTACGCGCCGCTGGACGCCCCGGCCAACGCGGAGGTCGGGCTGATCGACGCGGTCGGGGCCCAGTTCACCACGACCGACGTGCTGCCGGATATCACGGAGCGGCTGCGGTTCCTCCGGCAGGATACGACCGCGCTCGAGTACAAGCGGGCGTTCCGGGGGCTGGGCGGCGACTTCCGGTTTGACCGGGTGACCGCGGACGTCCGGGACTGGCTGCCCGGCTTCCGCGCCCCCGACGAGGTCCTGGTCCGGGCGTACGGGGGGCAGGCGTACAACATCGTGAAGGGGCTCCCGATCCGCGAGACCTTCGGGCTGGGCGGCGCGAACGCGCTCAAGGGCTACCACTACGAGGAGTTCCGGGGCAACGGCATCCTGGTCTTCGGGACCGAGTACGCGGTCGTCTCGCCCTGGACGTTCAGCGTGCGCCGGATCCGGCTGGACGTGAACCAGACGGCAATGCTCGTCTTCGCGGAATCGGGCCGGATCCAGGACCGCTGGCGGTCCGGGCAGCCGTGGAAGTGGAGCGGCGGCCTGGGCATCCGGTTCAAGGGAAGGCTGTACGACAGCCATGCCACCACCATCCGGCTCTATGCGGCCCAGTCCGGGGAGTACCCGGAGCGGCAGCCCGTCTTCTACGCGCTGGCGGACGTCGGCGAGCCGTGACCCGGCGCATGGCGTAAGGTAGGACCATGAAGGTGCTGGCGGTGGATTTCGGCACGAAGCGCACCGGCGTTGCGGTCTCCGACGTGGCGGGGACGCTCGCGCGGCCGCTCCTGACGCTGGCGGAGCCGGACGGCGCGAAGCTGGCGGCCGCCGTGGTCCGGCTGGCGGGCGAGCACCACGTGGACGAGGTGGTGGTCGGAAATCCCCGCCGGCTGGATGGCACGCCCGGGACCCACGCCGCCGCGGTCGAGGCGCTGGCCGCCTCGGTGCGCGCGGGCGCGGCGGTGCCGGTGCGGCTGTGGGACGAGGCGCTCACCACGGCCGAGGCGCATGCCCGGCTGCTCGAGGTGACCGAGGCGGTCACTGCCGGAGTCATTCTGTTCGATCAAGCGGACCGGTTGGTGCTGCGCAATCGACGTTGCGAGGAGATGTACGAGGGCATCAACTATCTGCGCCGCACCGGCGCAACCTTCGAGGAGAACCTGCGCTACGCCCCCGAGCGCGGGGCGTTCATGGACGCGGCCGGACGCGAAGAGGAGTGGATCGCGGAGCGGTACGCAACGCGCGCGCAG
>CAYNUZ010000461.1:0-1658 GCA_964400385.1 uncultured bacterium
GACCCGGGTCGTCACGCGCGGCCGCGCGGCGGCGGCCAGGACGAGGAGCACCGCGCCCAGCGCGACGGCGCGCAGCCGCTCATGGCGGCGGCGGGGCCAGAGGGGCGGGGGCATGCTTACGCGAAGATCGTCAGGACGCCGGTGAACTGGTGCATGTGGTTCACCTCGTTGACGGGCGCCAGTTCGGCGCGCGAGAAGAACCCCGCCAGCGGGAAGTCGCCCAGCACCTCGCGGATCACCGTGATGTCGTGGTGCGGCGACCCGAACAGGGCCCGGCCACGGCCGGCCCCGCACACGTAGAGGCCGAACCGCGGCCGCTGGTTGGCCAGCCGCACCCGCAGGCGCGTGAGCATGGCCACCAGGTCCTGGTGCGCCGCCTCGCGGTCCAGCAGGTGGAACTGCACCGTCTGTCCCACGCGGACCGCCTCCCCCACCCCGATCCCGCCCTGCTCCGGGTCGATCCGGGCCAGCGTGCGGATGAGGAAGTCGCCCCGGGTCAGCGGGTACTTCGCGGGGTTGAGCGCGATGCCCAGCAGGAGCACCCCCGGCTCCACGCCCGGCGTGTCGGTCCACGCGCGCGCGGATCCCACGGGCGCCAGCTCCACCAGCGTCTTGGCCAGCATCTCGGCCGCGGGGTGGCCGGCGATCTCCTCGACCACGTGGCCCTCCGCCTTCGTCACCGTGTACGGCCGGCCCACCGGCTCGCACGCGGCGGTCAGCCCCACGAGGATGTTGGTCGGCCCGCGCAGCACCACGCCGGCCAGCGCGTCGGCCACGACCTCGCCGTCCCGGAACTTGTACGACGGCATCCCGCCCGGGTCACCCGCCGCCGCGCCGCCCACGATGGGGACGAACCCGACCGCCTCCTCGATGGCCTTGAGCGTGCGCTGCGGCGGCTCCTGCGCGGCGTCCGGCAGCAGCCACATGAACCCGCCCTCGGCCGCGCCCGGGCCCATCACGCCCGCCAGCGCCTGCCCCGGCGGCGCCTCCGACAGCTTGCCCCCGGCCAGGAAGGTGGCCGGATCCAGCGCCGGCTCCCGCACCGCCAGCACCACCACCGCGGGCCCGCCCTCCACCTCGCCGTCCGTGCACAGGACGCCGGCCGCGGAGGTGCCGAGGAGGTGGGTCGCGCCGGTCATGGCCCGGATGGTCTGGACAAGGACGGGGTACTTTTCGCGGTGGTGGTGGGACGCGAAGACGAACGCCAGGTTGGCCGTGACGGCCCCCAGCCGCGCCATCGCCTGCCGGGTGGCCTCCTGCGCCGCCGCCTCGGCCACCAGCTCCCTCGACATCCCCACCCCGGCTTCCATCGTGCACGTCTATTTTAGCGGGTGCCCGCCGGGGCGGCACCGGCCGCCGGAGCCGCCGATTCCCCGCCGCCAGCGCGTTTTACGCGGCCGCGCCCCCGCCGCTCCCGTAACAGCCGCGGGCCCGGCGAACCTGTGTCCGCCGGGCCACGCGGGGAGGCCCTGCCGGCCCGCCGGCCGGTCCGGGTTCAGTACCCGTACGTCGAGTACGGGGCGTTCTTCGAGTCCTTCGTTGAGCTGTTCACAAAGATGTGGCCCTGGGACCCGTTGTAGCCCCAGCCGGTCCCGGTCGCCGGTAAGCCCCTCGCCGGCCGTTGCGAGGTGTTTGGTCCCGCGGGGCGGTCCGCGGTC
>CAYNUZ010000462.1:0-1651 GCA_964400385.1 uncultured bacterium
CAGCCGGTGGATCTCGTCGATGAAGAGAACGTCGTTGGCTTCGAGGTTGGTCAGGATGGCCGCGAGATCGCCCGGGCGCTCGATCGCCGGACCGGTCGTCATCCGAACCGCGACGTTCATCTCGTTACCGAGGATGTGGGCCATCATCGTCTTCCAGAGCCCGGGGGGACCGTAGAGGAGGACGTGGTCGAGCGGATCGCGGCCCATCTTTTCCGCGCCCCCGGCGAGCCGGGCCGTCGAGCCCTTCAGTCGGCGCTCCAGGAGGTCGACCTCCTGGGCCTCACGCACCGCGCCCAGGACCCGCCGATCCGGCCGGAGCGTCGCCACCGTGGCGCGGCCGTCGGTCTCGTAGAGCCGGACCACCAGCCCGTCGCCATCCTCGGCCCGCTTGACCGAGGAAACCACCACGCCGGCGCCCTCGACCGCCAGCAGTGAGGCTTCCGGCGGCAGCGTGCCGCCGTGGATCCCGGTGCCGACGGCGCGCAACGGGTGGTTGAGGCGGCGCGCCAGCCGGGTCACGGCGGCCGGACGGGGCGCGCCTGCGACGGGCGTCAGCGTGAGGTGCGCCTCGTGGCGCCCCAGCTCGGGCAGCGGGTCCGGGTCGTAGCTGGACCGGATCAGGGTCAGGCTCAGCGTGCTCCCGTCGAGCGCGTGGCCGTGCTTGCAGTCGTTCGCGAGGATCAGGGACGCCGCCTTCCCGTTCGCGCCCCGGCCCGTGACGCACGCCCACGACAGGGCCGGCACCTCCTCGTTCGCATGCTGCGGGCGGGCGATCGCCCCCAGGGGAATCTCATAGGAGGCGGAGGCCTTCGCGAGGGCCAGCGGCAGCGCCCAGGCCAGGACCGGGACCCCCTTCTGCGGCGTTCCCACCTCCAGCCAGGTCCCCTCAAAGTCCACGTACACCGACGGGTCGTTCCGCTGGAGCCGGTACGTGAGGGTGCACCGGGATTCCCCGTGCACCAGCTCCACGGCGACCGAGGCGCGCTCCGGTCCCGCGTCCTTCCCGCCGATGGAGACGACCGGCAGGGATTCCCACGGCCCGGTGTGGCCCACGGTCCACGACGACATCCCGTGGTGCCGTTCGACGCCGTACCGCAGCCCCGCCGCGGCCGGCCCGACCAGCTCCTGCCCGGTGCGCAGGTCCCGGAGGGAGGCGAGGCCGCCGGTCAGCGGGTCCACCGTGAGCCGGACCAGGCCGTTCTCGATGCCGTACGGCGGCCGCTCGACGGTGGAATATGCCGTACCGTGGCGGGGTTCGAGGAGCCGGACCGCGGCTCCCGCCGGCTGCGCGGTCGTTTCGCCCTCGCAGACGGTGTAGACCGCATACCCGAATCCGGGCACCCGTGCCGGGAAGGCGACCACGACGAACTCGTGGCCCCACCACTCGTTGCCCGAACGGATCGTCTGGGTGGGCAGGACCCTGCCGTCGGGGGTGCGGACCACGAAGGTGGTGTGCTCGGCCTTGCGGTTGAACCACAGGACGGCTTCCACCAGGTCCTCGCGCTCCCACCCCGTCGGGTTCCAGACCAGGAACGGCCGGGTGGGCCCGTCGTTCGCCAGCTCGGCGGTACTGAGCCGACCGTCCCGGGTCCACATCCCGGCCCCCCCGCCGAGCGACGCGGGCGCGATGCCGGGCGGCAGGGCCGGGCCG
>CAYNUZ010000463.1:0-1650 GCA_964400385.1 uncultured bacterium
CGGCCGGGGCTGGCACGCTCGCGGGCTTCGAAGCCGAGGCGGCGACGGGCGTGGCGGAGGCGGCAGCGGCCAGCGCCCCGCCCGGCGCGGCATGCAGGACGACTCCGGCGAGGAGCAGCAGGCGGACGGCGGGGTTCAGCGGATTACCTTGCGGGGAAGGACTTCAGGACCAGCTCGACCAGCGACTCCACCTGGCGGTCGGTGAGGACGCCGCCGTATTCCCGGCCGTACCCGGGCATCGCGGGATGGCCGGTCCCCGCGGCGATGATCTGGCGCAGCCCGGCGGCCGTCTTGACGGACATGGAGGTCAGCTTGAGGGCGGGCCCGATGGACTCGTTGCCCAGGCGCACGCCCGCGCCCGCCGGACCGTGGCAGGCGGCGCACGCGGAGGTGTACAGCTTCATGCCCGCCTCGGATTCGGAGGCCGGGCCGTGGCACTTGAGGCAGGCCCCCGCGAGCACCAGCTTCGTCTCCTTGGGATGGGCGCGGGCGGGCGGCGCCTCGACCTTCGCCTCCTCCCCGGCCTGGACGACGTTCGCCGAGATCTTGAGCTGGACCACCGCGTCCACCGGGTCGTTGGAGTAGACCGAGATCGTGCGGGTCACCGCCTGCTTCTGGTTGTGGGGATTGAACGAGACCCGCAGCTTGCCGGTCTTGCCCGGGTCAATGACGGACGATTCCATCATGGCCGCGGTGCACCCGCAGGAGGTCTGGACCCGGGTGATGACCAGGGGCTTGTTCCCCGCGTTGGTGACCTTGTAGACGTGCTCCACGGCGCGGTCGTTCGGGACCCGCCCGAACGAGTAGTCCGTCGCGTCGAACTGGATCCGGGCCCCGTCGGCGGGCCGGCCCGCGGGCCGCGACGCGGCCTGGGGCGTCGCCGAGGCGCTTCCCGACGCCGCGACCCCGTCCGCCCGGACGGCCCCGGCGGCGCTGAAGCAGGCGAACAACCCGGCGCCCAGCAGCGCAAATCCCTTCATGGGACGGCTATCTTACCACCCGCGCCGGTACGAGTCATGCCCATCTGGAGGTTAAAACGCGGCTGGGGACGGTTTGTTGGGGGTGGGCGTCAGGGTGCGGCGAGGACCGCAGGGACCGCCGACCGCGCGCGGGCCAGCGCCTCGCGCAGGACCGCCTCGTACTCCTTCTCCGGCCCGCTGGCCAGCGCGAACTCCAGGTGCGGGATCGCCTCCCGCATCCGGCCCAGCCGGAACAGCGCGAGCCCGATGCCCGCCCGGGCGGCGGCGGAGTTCGGCACAAGCCGCAGCACGCCCGTGAACTCCCGGATCGTCTCGAGATCCCGCCCGGCCGCGAACGCGCGGTTGCCCCGGTCGAGGAGGGCATCCATATAGACCAGCCGGAGGTGGCGGCGGCCCCCGTGCGGCACGGTCGCCGCGAACAGCAGGGAGACCGGCTGGCCGGTCACCGGATCGGCGTTCACCGCGATCGGGGCGAGGTTCTCGGCCCAGTCCGCGGCCAGCGCCACCCGGCCGGCGCGGATCCCCGGCTGGAGGTGGAAGAGCATGACCGGCGTGAGGGCGTAGGTGAAGGCGGGGGTGAGAGTGACGGGGCCCCGCGCCGCCTGCGCCAGCACCGCGGTCGCGGCATCCTGGTCGGCCTTAAGGAACCAGCGCGCCACCAGCGGGTCAC
>CAYNUZ010000464.1:0-1650 GCA_964400385.1 uncultured bacterium
TCAGCCGCACCGGGGCCGCGCCCGCCGCCTTGAGCGCGGCACCGATCGCGCCGAGGAAGACCGGGAAGGGGGCGGGCAGGGGCGAGGCGCTCCGCAGCCGGTCGGGCTGCGGCATCGCCTCGGCCGCGAGCTCGAGCGTCGCATTGGCCAGCCGCGGTACGCCGCGCAGGGCCGAGAGGCCGCCCGTCAGCAGGACGCGCTGGGCGCGGGGGAGGCCGGAGCTTTCCGCGAGGAACGCGGTCTGGATCCGCTGCAGGGCCTTCACGACGGCGTCCTTGACGGCCGCGTTCACCGGCTCGGTGGAGGTGACGTCGGCGTTCATGATGCGCGCGGGGGCCTGGGCGACCTCGAGCTTGGCCAGCCGCGCCACCGTGCCGGGCAGGTCGGGCACCGGGGCCGTGACCGACCGGAAGAGCTCGCCGTCGGCGATGAGCATCGCCTCGAACTGGGCGATCCCGGCGTTGATCAAGAGGACGGGCGGGGTCTTGCCCGTGGGCGCGAACCGGACCCACGCGTTGAGCACCCCCAGCGAGGCGGGCA
Source organism: uncultured bacterium (assembly GCA_964400385.1). Classification (GTDB taxonomy): domain Bacteria; phylum Oederibacteriota; class CAKKQC01; order CAKKQC01; family CAKKQC01; genus CAYNUZ01. The sequence continues at coordinate 541 of CAYNUZ010000464.1, forward strand.
TGATCCCCGCCGGGACGAGGTGCTTCCAGCCGGTGCGCGCGCCGGCGGCGGCGGCCCTGGGGACGCGCACGTACAACCCCTCGGCGACCTTGCGGCCGAGCGCCTCGAGATCGGTGGACCGCCGGAACCAGTGGAGGATCTCGAGGTCCCAGAGGTCGTCCTTGAGCTGGGTGGAGACGGGCGCGGGCATCTTCTCGTCCCAGAGGGCGGCGAGGAGGTCCTCCCGCGCCAGGTCCCCGGCGTCGGCGGCCAGGGGGAGCTTCACCCGGTCCAGGAAGATGTCGGGATGGGAGACCGCCACGACCACGGAGGGGCGGGTCAGGACCGCGGGGCGGTGGGCCCCCAGCGCCATGCCCAGCGCGTCGGCGCGCGCGGGCAGCTCGGCGGTGGGCACGACGATGGCTTCCAGGATGGAGGCGCTGCCGTCCTCGAAGACCCGGACCGCGACCCCCTTGGTCTGGGTCGCCCCGATGTCGATCCCGACGCCGATCATTCCGATCATCTTATTACATCGGCCGCGCGGCCGGCCGCGGGAACCGGATACGATAGGGCGCGTCGTGCCTCTCAGGGAGATCCTCGCGCTGCTCGACGCCGCTCCCGACCCCCCGCTGGGGCGGCTCATCCGGGGCGAGCCGTACGCGCCCGCCTGCGCCGCCCTGCGCGCGGCCGGAACGGGAGACCCGGCGGTGCTGGCCGGGCTGTGGACCGCGGCCGACGGCTTCACCGAGGCGCACGGCCTGGCCCAGGACCTCGACGGGGCGGAGGGTGCGTGGTGGCATGCCATCCTGCACCGCCGCGAGCCGGACGCGGCGAACGCCCTGTACTGGTACCGGCGGGTCCGTCCCCCCTTGATCATCATCCTCCTTGCGTGGAGCCTAGAAGCGGTTTCATAACCCTGTCCGAGCGAGTATGATGGCGCGGGGATGGTTGACTCCAAGGCGTGGTCGCGTTGGAGGGCTTGCCTGTGCGCCGACCAAGCGTTCGTCTGACCGACGCGCAGTGGGCCAAGATCGGTCCGCTGCTGCCCCGTCCGGCCTCGCAGCCTCGAGGGGGACGTCCCTGGATCGACAGCCGTGCCGTCCTCGACGGCATCCTGTGGGTGCTGAAGAC
>CAYNUZ010000465.1:0-1637 GCA_964400385.1 uncultured bacterium
CCGTGCCCGCCGTTCCGCGCCAGCCCGGGAGCTTCCTGCCCGAGCGCCTCCCGGTCCTGGGCCTGGCCGCGGGCATGCTCGTGACGCTGGGCACCGGCCACCTGCTCCGGTACTGGATCCCCGCGACCTGGGTCCTGTCGTGCCTGGTGGCGGATGCCGCCGACCGGCTCCCGCCGGGCCGCGGCCGGCTGGCGAACCGCCGGGCCATCGCCGCCTGGGGGATCGCCGCCTATGCGCTGGCCCGGATCGCGATCTACCCGCCGTTCCGCACATTCCCGTGGGAGGACGCCTGGACGCCGCTGCACGCGGCGCGGCGGATCCGCAACACGAACTACGCGGTGGCGGCCGAGCAGGTCGCGAAGGTGGGGCCGGCGCGGCTGTTCAACATCGGCGAGATCCGGACCTACCTGATGCCGGGGCGGCACCTCTACGGCGGCGTGTCGGGCGAGACGCCGCTCATCTGGAAGCTGGCGGGGGATGCCGCCACCCCCGCGGAGCTGCGCAAGCGGTGCCGCCAGCTCGGCGGGAGCTGGATGCTCTTCAACTACGTGAGCATGGAGTGGCTGGAGGCGCGGTATGTCCCCTTCCCGTGGGACGACCGGCGCATGCGCCTGTACCTCGACTTCCTCGAGTCCTACGTGGTGCCGCGCTGGCGGACGCCGACCTCGGACTTCGTGAACGGGGCGTTCGTCCTGTACGAGATCCTGCCCCGGCCGCTGCCGGTCCGCCAGAAGACCGTCTGGTTCGCGCCGGGGACGGAGCAGCTCAACGGGCCCGGGGCGGACCTCAAGAACCGGGACCTCGCGGCGGCGGTGGAGGCGTTCGGGGCGGTGGCCCGGGCGTGGCCCGAGGTGGACTGCTTCCAGGCGGCGTACGGGTACTGGGCCAGCCAGCACGAGGAATGGGCGGTCTGCGAAAAGTACCTCGGGCCGGTCGTGAAGCGCGGGTACATGGATTCCACCAGCCTGCCGACCTGGGGGATCGCGCTCCTGCGGGCGGGGAAGTACGACCAGGCGGTGGGGGTGTTCAAGGCGTGCCTCGCCGCGTACCCGGGGTTCGTGAACACGGTGCGGATGAACATGGCGGTGGTGGAGTACGCGTACGCGATCAACCAGGCGCTCAAGCAGAAGTTCGCGGAGGCCGCGCCGCACATCGCCGAGGCGGAGCGGTGGCTGGACTTCACGCCGACCCAGTACGAGCCCAAGCTGGTGGTGGCCAAGGAGCGGCAGCGCGCGGGCATCCTGGGGCTCAAGGCCGACATCGCGCTGGCGCTGGGGAAAAGCCGCGAGGCGCTGGACCTCTACGCCGAGGCGCTGCGGCACACCCCGGACGGCCCGTCGGCGGAGGTGTGGCGCAAGCGCGTGGAGATGCTGCGCGGCGCGGCCGGGCGGTCCGTGGCCCGGTGAGGGGGCCCCTGCGGGTGGCCGGCTCGGCCTGGGAAGCCGGCCTGCTCGGTGTGGTCCTGGCCGGCACCGCGCTGCTCGGCCTCGCGCTCACCGGCCTGTTCTACCCGGTCCTGCCCCTGCCCGCCGCCCCCGCGATCCTCGTGGCGGCGGGCGGGGTCCCGCGCCCCCGGTTCGTCCGCCCGCCGGCGGAATGGCCCCTCCTGCCGCCCGGCCTGGCGCCGGCGGCGCCCC
>CAYNUZ010000466.1:0-1631 GCA_964400385.1 uncultured bacterium
CGTCCGCGACCCTGGCCGCCGCCGCGCCGCCGCCCGTCCCCTTCGCGCTGACCGCCTGGCGCGACGGCTCCGATCTCGTGCTGGCGTGGAGTGCCGGCGCCGGCCTGCCCGCCGTCAGCCGGTACGAGGTCTACCGGGCCACCGGGCCCGGCGCCGACGGCCGGATCCTGGCGGTGCTCTACGACCCGGCCGCGACGTCGTACCGCGACAACACGTGGCAGTACGCCGAGCCGTACTACTACCAGGTCCGGGCGGTGGCCTTCGGCGACCAGGTCCGCGGCCGCGGCGAGACGGCGTACACGGCCAGGGTGGACGTCTGGACCGCGCCGTACAAGTTCAGCCTGGAGACCCGGCTCGTGGACCTCTTCGTCCTGGTGGGGAGCGTGACGATCGGGGAGGGGACCAGCTTCGCGGGGTACGGCGCCCTCCAGGTGAGCGACCTGCCGGGCAACCACCGGTTGTCGCTGGAGGCGAACGCCTTCCCCTCGTTCAACAGCCTCTACGGGGTCTCCTACGAGTACGCGGGCCTGCGGCCGGACCTCTCGTTCTCCGTCATGTCCCAGACCAGCCACTTCATCCTGTACCCCAGCATGATGTCCACGGAGCACCGCGCCTTCCCGCCCTCCGTTGCCGGGTCGGAGGGGGCCGAGGGGGCCATGGCGTACCCCCTCGACCGCTACCACCGGATCGAGACCTCCGTCGCCGTGGAGCGGCTGACCGAGGTCTTCACCGACCGGTACGGCGACCCGATGGGGCCCGCGAAGCACTCGCTCATCGTGCCGGTGTCTGCGGCTCTGGTCCGGGACACCTCCCGGTGGAACCGCCTCCTGCCGATCGGGGGGACCCAGCTCTCGGCCGGGGTCACCGAGTCCCTGGGGCCCGGCGCCCGGGTCCTGCGGTTCACCGAGTACAATGGGGTCCTTCAATGGTACCGGGGGCTCTTCGATGACACGTCGTTGGCGGTGCGGTGGCTGGGCGTGCTCTCCGAGGGGCACGACCGCCGGTACACCTACTTCGGCGGCCACTACTTCCTCCGGGCCCATCCCTTCGCCAGCCAGTCGGGCAACGCGGCGATCCTGGGGAACCATGAGGTGCGGACCAACCTGTTCAAGCACCTCAACCTCAACGTCCCGCTCCTGCCGCTCCTCTTCACGGATGTCCAGGCGGTCGGCTTCTTCGACGTGGGCACCGGGTTCGACTCCGCGCAGGGCCTCCGGGCCGACGAATTCCGGCCGGCCAGCATCGGCGGCGGGCTCAACCTCATCGGGTTCGTCCTGCAGTCCAGCCCGGTGATGGTCTCCATCGAAGTGGCGCGGCGCATCGACCAGCACCAGGGCCGGCCCACGGTCTACGGCCGGCTCGGGCCGGTGTTCGGTTACGCCGGAGCGATTATCGGCACGCCGATCGGGGCATGGTGTTACCGAAACTTACAAAACGTCGGGTGGCATATCCACCTCGGCCCGGCGTTCGGTCGCTACTCCCCGTTCCTGGGCTGCGCCGCCTGCGTCACGGCCGGCTGGCTGCTGGGCCTCAAAATCCTTAAGCCAACGGCTGCGCACGAAGCGTCAGCTTAGAATCCGCCGATTCCTTGCGGCGTCATCAATATTCAGCCGGGTGGACGAGTGCGCATC
>CAYNUZ010000467.1:0-1628 GCA_964400385.1 uncultured bacterium
CCCGGCCCGGGAGGCGGTCCGCGCCGCGCTGGCGGCGGTCCCAGAGCACCTTGCCGTCGCGCATCCAGATCACCCGGCGCGCGTAGGTCGCGACCTCCTCCTCGTGGGTCACGAGGATGATGGTGAGGCCCGCGCGGTTCAGCCGGGTCAGCAGCTCGAGGATCTCCTTCTGGGTATGCGAGTCGAGGTTCCCCGTGGGCTCGTCGGCCAGGATCAGGCTGGGGGCGTTGACGAGCGACCGGGCGATCGCCACGCGCTGCTGCTGGCCGCCGGAGAGCTCGCTGGGGCGGTGGGCCAGCCGGTTGGCGAGCGTGAAGACCTTCGCCAGTGCGTCGGTCCGCTCCCGCGCGGTGCGGGCGCCGCCGCCGTACAGCAGGGGCAGCTCGATGTTCTCCCGGGCGCTGAGCCGGGGGAGCAGGTTGAACTGCTGGAAGACGAACCCGACGGTCCGGCCGCGCAGGGCCGCCAGCGCGTCGTCGTCGAGCCCGGCGGACTCCCGGCCGAGCAGCTTGTAGGAGCCGTCGTCCGGCACGTCGAGCAGCCCCAGCACGTGCATGAGCGTGGACTTGCCCGAGCCGGACGGCCCCATGATCGCGACGAATTCCCCCTCATGGATCGCGAGGGACACGCCGCGCAGGGCGCGGACGGGGGTGCGGCCCAGCCAGTAGGTCTTGGTGATGCCGTGCAGGGCGAGCAGCGGCGGTTGCAGGCGGCGGACCGGCCTGGGGCGGGACTCGGAGGACCGCGCCACGCGTCCTCCGCGCGTCACCTCTTCTTGCCCCACTTGGGCATGAACGGGCTGCTGGTGTTGGCGAGCGTCGAGGGCGGCAGCCCGTGGACATTCACCAGCAGCACCTCGCCTTCCTTGAGCCCCTTGAGCACCTCGACGCGGGCCCCGTCGGTGATCCCGATGCCCACGCGCCGGGCCTCGGGCTTCCCCTTCGGGACCTTCACCAGCACGTTCAGGGCGCCGTCCTTCTCGGTCAGCGCCTCCGCCGGGATCACCAGGACCCCCTTGCGCTCCGCCACGGTGACGGTGACCGTGGCCGTCATGCCGGAGCGCAGGACTTTGGGGTCCTTGAGCAGCTCCACCTCGATGTCATAGACCGTCACGTTGTTCGAGTTGCGCGCCTCGAACGCGAGGTGGTCCAGCCGGCCGGGGAGCTTGAGGTCCGGGTAGGCGTCCAGCATCACCTCGACGCTCTGGCCCACCCGCACCTTGGCCATGTCCGTCTCGTCCACCTGCGCGCGCACGATCAGCCGGTCGGCCATGACCAGCGGGGCGGTCCCGGTGCCGCCGGTCTGGCCCGGCTCCTGCCGGCGGGCGATGATGAACCCCGACAGGGGGGCGACGAGGGGCGTGGGCTTGTAGATGTCCTCCCACTTCTTCACCTCGTCCGGCCCCTTCGCGCGGGCGGCGTCCAGGAGCGCGGCGCGGTCGTACGACGAGATCCACGCGAGGACCTGCCCCTTCCGGATCTCGTCGCCCTCCCGCACCAGGATCGAGTCGATGCGGCCCGACACCGGCAGCGTCAGCTCGATCCGGTTCTGCGGACTGACGTCCGCCGCCGCCGAGACCGTGATCTTGACGTCGCCCTTCGTCACGGCGGCCTCGCGGTATTCGATGA
>CAYNUZ010000468.1:0-1624 GCA_964400385.1 uncultured bacterium
GGGACGGCCCGGCTGTGCGCTGGCGGTGCTGGACGCCGGGACCGGCGGGGTGGTGGCGCCGGTCACCTGGAGCCGGAGCGGCCTTTGCGGGTGCGTCGGCGAGGGGATCAACGGCTCTACCCGGGTGCGCGGGTTCACGCTGGACGGCCGGGACTTCGTGCGGACCGAGGCGAAGTGGTGGCCGACGCCGGGCGGGGCCTACCGGGGACCCCGGTTCCAGTACCCCCCGGGCGCGTCGGGCGAGACGGACACCGTCGCCGCGGTGGACCTGCTGCGCGCCACGGCGGAGCCCGCCTCCAGCCTCCTGACGGATTCCCTGCCGTCCTTCCACGCCCGGACCGGCGTGTCGGATGAATCCGCGACGTTCCTGGTGGACGGGGTGGCGGTGCAGGCCGCCCGCGAGGTGGCGGGCAACGTGTTCCGGCTGACGCTGCGCCGGTGGCGGGACGGCCGGCCCCTGCCGGACGTCTCGCTGGGCGATCCGCCGTGGGGGAGCTGCGGGTACGGCCTGACGGCCGACCGGCGGAACGTCCTGGGGGTGTGGCAGGTGCCGGACCGCGTGAACCCGTTCCTCTACCACGCGGGCATCTTCGCCGTGGCGACGGGGACCCCCGTCGGTTCCGTCGAGGCCACGAGCTGGCCCGTCGCGTCGCAGTTGTGCGGCACGCTCCTCGTGGCGTGGTTTCCGGACCGCGTCTTCGTGATGGACCTGGTGACCGGGAGGGAGCGCTGGAGCCGGGCGGCGAAGGACCTGCGGTATCACGGGTCGTACCCGCCGGCGTCGCGGCCGCCCGGGCCGGGCCCGGGCTAGCGGGAGCGGGCGGGGCGGATCAGTTCGGGCGGAGGGCGGGACTGCCGAACTGGCGCGCGAGCTGCGTGCGCAGCGTCGTGCCGGGCCGGATGGCGCGGCGCGTCCCGCGGTACGGCGCGGGCAGGGCGCAATGCCGGACGAGGATCGTGTTGATCACCTTGGCGATCGCCCGGGCCACCCGGATCACGCTGTGCAGCCGCTCGAACAACGCGGCCTGCGCGTACACCACCGCGGCCGCGGCCTCGAGCCCGAACATCTCCAGCTCGTCCGGGGCCACGTCGAGCATGTAGCTCGCGGTCCCGTCAATGTTGGTGCCCACCTCCCGGATGTGGTCGCGCACATAGCTGCGCAGCACCTGCCGGACGACGAGGAAGGAGCCCTGGGTGAGGGCGTCGGCGGGCGCCGCCCGCGCGAGGAGGGTCCAGGTCTCCCGGGTCATGTCCTCGGCGAGGTGGTCGCTGAACTGCCCGTTGGCGGTCCGGAAGAAGGTGGCGTCGCCCATGGGGCCAGCTTAGGCGGGGCCGCGGACCCGGCAAATTAGGGAAAACCTTTAGGCCCCCTTGGGGATTGCCTAGGAACCATGGCCACACTTGCCGGGCTGTAATCGGACGGGGCCGCGCCTAGAGTGCAGGTACCGGGCCCCCGGGCGGCCGCCGCCCCCCCCGGGAGCCGCGCTTCTCTTCCCCCGCATCCAGCCCAGACCACGGAGGCCGCTCATGCATCGCCGGCTCGTTCGGATCGTCCTCGTGCTCGTCCTCCCCGGCCTCGCCGCGACGGCGCGGGCGGCGTCCGCGCCCGCCGGGAGCCTGGTGG
>CAYNUZ010000469.1:0-1619 GCA_964400385.1 uncultured bacterium
CCGGACGCGGTCAAGCTGCCGGAGGATTCCCCGGCGCTGCACCTGCTGCAGCGGGCGCGGGACGAGGTGCACCGGTTCGTGAACGCGTACCAGCGCACCCGCCGGGCCATGGCGATGCGCACGGGCGCGAAGGCGATGCTCAAGGGACGCAAGCGGGTGGCCGCTTCCGCCGGGCCGGGGGCGGCGCCGTCGTGAGGGGCTGGCGCAATCCCGGGCTCGCCGCGCGGCTGGCGGTGGCGTTCGTCGCGATTTCCGGCGTCGTGATCCTGCTGTACGGGTTCCTCGCGTCCCGGCGGGCCGAGTCGGTCCTCAAGGACGAGCTCGGGGAGAAGCTCGAGTCCATCGCCAAGCTCGCGGCCGCGGACGAGAAGGTCCTGGCCCTCCCGTACGCGATCCGCGCCGGCGCGGTGGTCGAGGCCGCCCGCCCCCGGCTGGCCACCCTGGCCGCGGTGGCCGGCATCGGCAACCTGATGGTGGTGGACAAGGCGGGCGACGAGCACCGGGTGATCGTGGACGCGCGGGGCCGGTACAAGTTCCACGATCCGGCGTGGCTGCTGCGGCTGGACCAGGCCGAACTGGCCCGGGTGTGGCAGGGGTATATCGCGTATTCGCCCATGTACCAGGGCGAGGACGGCCAGCTGTACCTCTCGGCCTACGCGCCGCTGAGCGTCGCGGGGAAGGTGGCCCTGGTGGTGGGCGCCGAGGCGAGCGCGGTGTTCCTCCACCGGGTCCGGCTGCTCCGCAACCGGCTCTTCACGATCGGGCTGGTGGTCCTGGCCTTCGCGGCCGTGCTCGGCTGGCTCGTGGCGCAGTCCATCACCGGCCCGCTGCGCCGGCTGCGGCTGGCGGTGGAACGGGTCGAGGCGGGGGACTTCACCGCCACGGCGAACGTGGAGGCGGGCCACGAGGTGGGCGAGCTGGCGCGGGCGTTCAACCGCATGGCCCAGGCGATCAACGTGCGGCACGAGGAGATCCTGGAGTCCATGAGCAACGGGCTCGTCGCGGTGGACGCCGCGGGGCACGTGGCGGAGGTCAACCCGGCGGCGGAGACGCTGCTGGGCATCCGGCGCGACGCCCTGCTGGGCCGCCCGTTCCGGGGCCGGCTGCCGGACGAGTTCGCGCAGGCGCTGGACGAGACGCTGGCGGGGGACGAGCCCCTGCACGGCGAGAACATGACGGTGCCGACCCCGGCCGGGCCGCGCATCTTCGCGGTCTCGACCTCGCCGCTGCCCCGCGGGGGCGCGGACATCCTGTTCCTGGACGTGACGGAGATCGCGCGCCTGACCTCGGAGCTGGAGACCCGCCAGCGGTTCGCCGCGATCGGCGAGATGGCGGCCGAGGTGGCGCACCAGATCCGCAACCCGCTGGCGGCGATCCAGGGGTTCGCGGACCTGCTCAAGGCCGAGATGCGGACGCAGGGCAAGGGCGACGAATACCTGAACGACCTCCTCAAGGAGGTCCACACCACGGAGGGCATCGTGAGCAATTTCCTGGCCTATGCGCGGCCGTCGCGCCTGAACCTGCGGCCCCTGGCCATCGACGAGGCGGTCCGCGGCGTCTGCCGCACCCTGCAGCCGGAGTTCGACCGCGCGGGCGTGGCGCTGGAGGCGGCGGCGGGC
>CAYNUZ010000470.1:0-1610 GCA_964400385.1 uncultured bacterium
CCGGGCGACGACCCCGCGCTGCCGATGCCGTGGCGGAAGGGCCCGCCGCTCGCCGCCGGGGGAACCGCGGTGATCACCGCGCCACCCCTCGTGGTGCCCGGCCGCTGGACGCTCGAGGCGCAGGTGCGGTCCGGAAAGCGGGTGCTCGCGCACGGCCGCTCGGTCCTCCAGATGGTCCGGACGCTCGAGGGCTCCCAGCAGTCCTTCGCGCTCGAAGGCGGGGCGGGGGACGTGCGCGAGGCCTACGGCGCGTGGATCATCCCGGAGGAATACGCGACGCAACTCGTCGTGGTGCACCCGGCCGCGCTCGCGCCCGGCGCCCTCGCCCGGCTCATGGACAAGGCGCGCGCGGGCGCCAAGCTCATCGCGCTGGAATTGGATGATGCGGATGCCGCGGCGCTGGCGGGATATCCCGAGCTGCGCAACCGGGTGATCCTCTCCGGCACGGGAACCGGGGGCGACGACACGTACCACTACCTGCGCCTCACGAAATTCGGGTCCGGTCTGCCCGGCGTCGGTCGCGGCCAGCCCGCGCGGTGGCTGGCCGGAGAGCTCTACGCGGACCTGGTCCCGGACCGGCCGCTCATCCTGGCGGGGAACAACCTGCACGCCGGGGGGTGCCGCGGCACGGCGGACGACCCGCTGGCGGACGTGGTGGAGCTTCCTGTCGGGAAGGGGCGGCTGGTGGTGTGCCAGTACCGGCTGCTGGGCCGCCTGCGCGAGCCGCTTGCCCGCGCGATCTTCTACCGGTTGCTGGGGATCTGACCCGGGGGGCGGGCTACTTTTTCGGGGAGGCCGGCGGGGCAGGCCGCGGGGCCGGCTTCGCGGGCGCGGCGGCCGGGCCGGCAAGCTGCCGCTGCATGCCCGCCGCATCAAACTGGCCCCAGTGTTCGGTGACCAGGCCGTCCTGGATGCGGAGGATATCAATGTAGGGGACGGCAAACGACCGGCCGGAGGAGGCCACCCCCGCGTACGCCGCCTTCTGGGTGCCCGTCACCGTGCCGCGGATCACCACGCGGTCGTCGGCGGTGATGAGGTCCTCGATGGACATCCCGATCCCCGTGAACGCCGCGCGGAACGCTGCCACGCCGGCCTTGAACCCGGCCAAATCCCCCGGGGTGCCCGGAAACGGATCGTGGTCCGTGAACCCCGAGGCGCACAGCCGGTCCACCAGCTCGAGCTGGCCCTTCACGAAGACGCCGTCGGTCAGGGTGCGAACGACCGCCTCGTTCGCCTTCGCCTGTGCGGCCTGGATTTTGAGCCGGTCCCCGGCCGCGACCCGCGGCACCCAGGACCGGATCTTGCCGTCCACAACGACGACCTCCATGAAGGCCGAGACCGGGGCGGCGTCCAGCGCCCGCAGCCCGTCGTCCGCCAGGCTCGCGGTCCAGGTCACCCGGCCGCCGTTGGAGAGCTGCCGGATCCCGGCGTCGGCGTGGAAGTGGCGGTCCATCAGCTCCCGGAGCCAGGCCCGGATCGCGTCCCGGCCGGTGACCGGCCGGCCCGCGAGGTCCTTCGCGGCCCCGTCGGACGGCACCAGGTCCATCGCCTCGTCCAGCCGGCCCGCGTTGAGCGCCGCGTCGAACTTCGCCGCCAGCGCGATCTCGGGG
>CAYNUZ010000471.1:0-1593 GCA_964400385.1 uncultured bacterium
CCGGTACCTCCGGCTCGGCCTGCCGCTGGCGGCGCTGGTGGACACGCTGGCGTATGCCACGGTCCGGGAGGACCTGGATTTCCACACGCTCCAGGTGCTGGAGGCGGGGGTGCGGCAGGCGGAGGCCTGGGCGGGCCGCCCGGAGGCCGAGCACATCCTCGTCGGCGTCGTCCGCCAGCTCGCCTCGTTCTGCCCGACGCGCCGGGCCGGGCTCCAGACGGCGACCATCGCCCGGCGGCTGCACCACCACGAAAACGTCTTCGACGCCGCCTGACGCGCGGTGACCGCCCGGGCGGTGATCACCGGGCTGCTCGGCGTGGTCGGGATCGACCTCGCCGAGGCCTACAACGACGACGCCCTCTACAACACGCTGTTGGTCGGCAACCACTTCCCGCTCCTGGCGATCGTCGCCGTCATGGCGCTGGTCTTCGGCGTGAACGCGGGGCTGGCGCGGTGGACCCGGGTGCGCCGGTTCTCGCCGGGCGAGCTGGTCCTGGTCTGGGCGATGCTCGGCGTCGGCGGCGGCATCGCGGGCTCGGGGATCATGCGGTACCTGCCCACGTGGCTGGCGGTCCCCGCGTATTACACGACCGGCGCCAACGAGTGGGACACGTACGTGCTGAAGGACCTCCCCGGCTGGATGATCCTCAGCCGCGACCCGAACAGCCCCGCGGTGCGCTGGCTGATGGAGGGGCTGCCCCGGGGCGCCCGGATCCCGTGGGGACTCTGGGCCGTCCCGCTCGGGGCGTGGGTCGGCTTCATGGTCCTGCTGTATGCGGCCTCGTTCAGCCTTGTGGCCCTCTTCTACCGGCAGTGGGCGGACCGCGAGCGGCTGGTGTTCCCGCTCGTGCAGGTGCCGCTCCTGGTCGCCGGCGAGGCGGAGCCCGGCCGCCGGGTGAATGCCTTCTTCCGGAATCCCGTGACCTGGGCCGGGCTGGCGATCCCGGTCGTGATCTGGGGGCTCAACGGGCTCGCGGTCTACCTGCCCGGCCTGCCCCGCATCCCGATGTCCGCCCCGGCGCCCGCCTTCTTCCCCGACCGCCCGTGGAGCGAGTTCCAGCTCGCGCCGCTCAGCACGAGCTTCACGGTGATCGGCATGACCTTCCTGCTGCCCGCGCAGACCGCGTTCTCGCTCTGGTTCTTCTACGTGGTCTACCGGCTGGGGTTCGTCTACGTGGCGTGGCTGGGGTCCGGCGGCACGGGATACTGGGCCGCCTGGGAGTCCAAGGTCACGATCTTCGATACCGCGGGCGCGATGCTGGCCATCGCGGCGGCGCTCTGCTGGACGGCCCGCGGGTATCTCCGCGGGTGGTGGACCCGGGCCCTGGCGGGCCGGCCGGATCCCCGGCAGGACGCGCTGCCGCCCCGGCTCGCGCTCGGGTTGCTCGCGGCCGGCGCGGCGGGAATGACGGGCTGGCTGTTCGCCGCCGGGGTGCAATGGGGGGCCCCGGCGGCCCGCCGCGGGGAGTTCCCCGTGATGCTCTCGGGGCTGCGCCCGGGGGTGCGGGGGGATTTTCCGGGACTGCCGGGTTGGCGTCCCGCGCCGGGTGTCGAACTCGCCTGCTTGAGTTCGATGACGGAGCCGGCGGCAAG
>CAYNUZ010000472.1:0-1593 GCA_964400385.1 uncultured bacterium
CCTGTGGAAGCTGGCTCCGGACGGCCGCTCGCTCTGGGCCGGCGCCAGCAACGGAGGCGGATCGAGCGGTCAGGGGATGGCCGTGGATGCGGCCGGTAACTCCTGGGTCGCTGGTGACGCGACCGGCGACGTGGACTTCGCCGGCGTGCACCGCAGCGGCGGTCGGGACGCGATCGTCGTCAAGTTCGATCCGGCGGGTCACGGGGTCTGGGTGGCGAGCGGCACCGGCGGCAGCGATGCCGGGGCAAGTGCCGTTTCCATTGACGATTCGGGCGCCGCGTACGTCAGCGGCGGGTTCCGGACCACCGAGACCATCGGCACGGAAGTGATGCACAGCGCGGGGCAGTACGACGTCTTCGTCGCTAAGCTGGACCCCGCCGGCAAGTTCCTCTGGGCGCGTCCGGGTGGCGGACCGGACATCGAGTACTGCCTCGGCACCGCCGCCGATCTCCACGGCGGCTGCTGGGCCGTCGGGTGCTTCCACGAGGGTGCCGTGTTCGACGGTGTCGCCCGGCACAGCGCCGGCAACTTCGACCTCTACATGGCGCACTACGATGCCGCCGGCAAGCTCGTCGACTTCCGGCAGGGCGGCGGTCCCGGGGTGGATGAGGCCTACTGCATCGCCAGGAGCGGTAAGTCCGCGTATGTCTCCGGCGCCTTCTCGGGCACCTCCAACTATGGGGGCAAAACGCTAACGAGCGCCGGGTCCAACGACGTCGAGCTGCTGAAGGTTCGGCTGGAGTAGCCAAACGTGATGACCAACCGAAGACCGATTCTCGTCCTGTTTTGCTGCGCCATCGCGGCGTTTGCCGCGGTTCGGGCGGTAATGGCCGCGGAGTTGGACGTCGTTTGGGCCGTGGCGGCGGGTGGTCCGGGCCACGACAAAGCGCGCGGCATCGCGGCGGACCGGGACGGCAACGTCTACATCACCGGCGAGTTCACGCAGTCGGCGAAGTTCGGCGACTACACCCTCACCAGCCGAGGCGACATGGATTTCTTCGTCGCCAAGTACGATCGCCGGGGCAAGTGTCTCTGGGCGCGCTCCGGAGGAGGCTCGAAGACGGACCGCGGCTATTATGTGGCGGTGGACCGCGACCAGAACTGCTACGTTACGGGCCACTACCAGAGCACGGACGCGCAGTTCGACCAGGTAGGGCCGCTGCCGAACCGCGGCGGGTATGACGTGTTCGTGGCCAAGTATGACCGCTCGGGAACGCTCCAGTGGGTCCGCACGGGCGGCGGCGCCGGGTATGATTATGGCCACGGGATCGGCGTCGATGCGGCCGGCAACTGCTACGTGACCGGTGGCAGCCCGGGGACGGTCGAGTTCGGCGATGTGAAGTCCGATGACCAGGCCGGCAGCCGGATGTTCTTGTGGAAGCTGGCCCCGGACGGGAAGACCGTTTGGGCGCGAACCAGCCGGGGCGGAAGCGCGAGCGGGCAGGGGATGACGGTCGACGCCGCCGGAAACAGCTGGGTCACCGGCGACAGTTCCGGCGAGGTCGATTTCGGTGGCGCCCGCTACACCGACCCGGGCCGGAACGTAGTGGTCGTGAAGTTTGCTCCCGATGGGCGGGCCCTCTGGGCGAGCGG
>CAYNUZ010000473.1:0-1581 GCA_964400385.1 uncultured bacterium
AGCGGCGCGAATTCGCGGTCTCCAAGCTGCTGCTCGTGGCGGCCGGCGTCCTGGTGGGCGGCGCCATCGCGGCGGTGTTCATCGCCAACCTGCTCGTGAAGCCCATCCACCTGCTGCGGGACGGGGCGCTGGAAATCGGCAAGGGCAACCTCAACCAGCAGGTGCGCATCAGCCGGCGCGACGAGCTGGGGGAGCTGGCGACCGCGTTCAATGACATGACCAAGGGGCTGGCCGAACGCGAGCTGATCGGCAGCGCGTTCGGCCGGTACGTCTCGAAGGACGTCCTCGACGACATCCTCAAGAATCCGGACGCCATGAAGCTCGGCGGCGCGCGCCGCTCGGTCACCATGGTGGACTCCGACGTGCGCGGGTTCACCGCGATGTCGGAGAAGCTCGATCCCGAGGCGGTCGTGTCGGTCATCAACGCCTACCTCGACATCCAGGCCAAGATCGTCCGGGAGTACGGGGGCACGATCGACCGGTTCGTGGGCGACGAGGTGCAGGCGGTCTTCGGCGTGCCGGCGGAGAAGGCCGACGACACGGTGCGGGCGGTCAAGTGCGCCTGGGCGATCAAGCTGGCCGTCGCGAAGCTCATCGACGAGCGGACGAAGGCGGGGCTCCCGGCGCCCCGGATCGGCATCGGCGTGGACTCCGGCCACGTCGTCGCCGGCAACATGGGGGCCCAGGGCGCCAAGCTCGACTACTCGATCGTGGGGGACCCGGTGGGCACGGCCAAGGAGCTGGTGGATGCGGCCCGCGACCCGAACGTGCCCGGCGGCCAGGTGGTCCTGAGCGAGAACACCTACGAGCTGGTGAAGGACCTCGTGGACGTCCGCGAGCTCACGCCGCTGGAGCTGCACGGCCGCTCCGCCCCGCTGCGGTGCTATGACCTGGTGGGGCTGCGCATGCCCGCCGGGGCGGGCGCCTGATGGCCGAACCCGCCCGCGGCGGCGTCCGGATCGGCCTGCGGTGGCGGTTCACCGGCTGGCTGACCCTGATCACGGCCGGGATCATGTTCGTCGTGGTGACGCTCATCCGCGGCGAGATCAAGACCACCCTCGAGCAGCAGATCAAGGCCCGCGGTCTGGCGCTGGCCCGCAACCTGGCCTCCTCCTGCGTCGAGCCGATGCAGCTTCCCGCCGACCGGACGCTGGCGCTCATGCTCTTCGTCAAGGAGTACGTCCAGAGCGGCGGGGGGGACGAGGCGCGGCACCGGCTGTTCGAGCGCAAGACCCTCTCGGCGGAGATCTGGGCCTACATGCTCCGGCTCGGGCGGGAGATGGAGACCGAGGGGGTCCACAACGAGGGCGTGCTGCAGGCGGTCGTCGTGGATCCCGCGGGCACCATCGCCGCGTTCGCGGACGCCAACCAGGACCCGATGCAGTGGCTGGAAAAGCCGGACCACCCGTACCAGCCGGTCGCCGACACGGGCCTCCTGAGCCCGGGGGACGAATTCAAGATCTGGAACAGCGATGCGGCGGGCCTCTTCCTGATCGCGGTCCCGATCACCCCCCCGGTCGGGCCGGCCCTGGACGCGGCGGCCGGGACGCCGGGCCCCCCGGCGGCGGCGGGCGCGCCGGC
>CAYNUZ010000474.1:0-1581 GCA_964400385.1 uncultured bacterium
GCCGGCGCGGCCCTCGCCGTGCTGGTCGAGCGCGGGCTGGCGCGCGACCTGGGGGGGCTCGAGTTCACGACGGGGATCCCCGGGTGCGTGGGCGGGTCGCTCGCGGGCAACGCGGGCACCGCGCACGAGGCGCTGGGCGGGTGCGTGGAGCGGGTGGACCTCATGCAGGACGACGGCACGGTCCGGCGGGTCGGGCGCGACGCCCTGGTGTTCGGGTACCGGACGAGCAACCTGCGCGCCCTGGGCGGCGTCATCGTCGGCGCGCGGTTCGCCCTGGTCCCGCGCCCCCGGGCCGAGATCGTGGCGAACGTCCGGACGTTCACGGCCAAGCGCCGGGACCAGCCGCTGGCCCAGCCGAACGTGGGGTGCATCTTCCGGAATCCCCCCGGCGACGCGGCGGGGCGCGTGATCGACGCGGCGGGCCTCAAGGGCGAGCGCGCGGCCGGCCTCGAGGTGAGCGCGAAGCACGCGAACTTCATGGTGAACACGGGGGGCGCCACCGCCGCGGCGGTGGTGGAGCTGATCGGGCGCGTCCGCGAGCGGGTCCGCCGGGCCACGGGCACGGTCCTGGAGCCCGAGGTGATCGTGCTCGACGAGCTGGGCGCCCCGGTCCGGCTGGAGGCGGTCGCGTGCTGACGGAGCTGCCGGCGGACACCCGCGTGCTGGTCATCATGGGCGGCTGGTCCGCCGAGCGCGAGGTCTCCCTCGAGACCGGGCGCGCGGTGGCCGAGTGCCTCGAGCGCGGCGGCGTGGCGGTGCGCACGTTCGACCTGGCCGGGGACGGCTCCCGGCTGGCGGTGCTGGCCCGCCTGCTGGAGGAGCTGCGGGCGTTCCGCGCCGACGTGGCGTACCTGGCCCTCCACGGCCCGCTGGGGGAGGACGGCACCGTGCAGGGCGTGCTCGAGCTGGCGGGGATCCCGTACAACGGCTCGGGCGTGCTCGCCTCCGCGCTGGGCAACGACAAGCCGGCGGCCAAGCAGGTCTTCGTCTCCAGCAAGATCACGACGCCCAAGTACGCGGTGGTCCCGGCGGGGGACACCCCCGAGCGGTCGCCGCTGCCCCTGCCGGTCATCCTCAAGCCCCGCGCGCTGGGCTCCTCGCTGGGCGTCTCACTGGTCGAGAAGCCGGAGGAGTTCGGCCCGGCGCTGGCCCGCGCCCGCGCCTTCGGCCAGGAGGCCATGGTGGAGCAGTACATCACCGGCCACGAGCTGCAGGCCTGCGTGATCGACGGGGAGGCGCTGCCGCTGATCGAGGTCGTCTCGTCCAACCGTCTCTACGACTACGAGGCGAAATACACGCCGGGCCGGTCCGAGCACCGGGTGCCCGCGCCGCTGCCGCGCAAGCAGTACGAGGCGGCCCAGAAGCTCGCGGTCGCGGCGTACCGGGCGCTGGGGTGCGCGGGCGCGGCGCGCGTGGAGCTGATCGCCGAGGCGACGGGCACGCTGTACGTCCTGGAGGTCAACACCCTGCCCGGGATGACGGTGACCAGCCTGCTGCCCGAGGCCGCGCGGGAGGCGGGCCTGAGCTTCCTCGACCTGATCCGGCGCGAGCTGGCGGGCGCCCTGGCCCGGCGGCCCGCGG
>CAYNUZ010000475.1:0-1580 GCA_964400385.1 uncultured bacterium
GCCGGGGCGAGGTGGGCCGCCGCCTTGTGCGGGGGCCGGCCCGCGGGGATGAAGATCACCCGCGCCAGGCCGAACGCGCGCACCGCGGCGGTGGCGGCGCGCAGGTGGCCGGCATGGGGGGGATTGAAGGTGCCGCCGAAGAGCCCGAGGGGTCCGGCCGCGGGGGAGGTCGTCGTCGCGGGAGCGATGCCAACACGATAGAAAACGTGCGCGGGCAAGTCAAACAGCGCAAAATGTGTTGCGGGTGCCCCGGGACCCTGATATTGTCTAACATAAGGAACACTCCGTGGCAGACGACAAGAAACTCATCTTTAAGACCGCCTACCTGTACTTCCAGGAAGGCCGCTGGGACAAGGCCATCGTGGAGTTCAAGCGGCTCGTGTCCCTGGACCCCGAGGACCTGACCGCCCGGAACATGCTGGGCGACGCCTTCATGAAGAAGGGCGCCATGAAGGAGGCGTACGACGAGTACGCCTACGCGGCCGAGGGCTACTCGAAGAAGGGCGAGGGCGAGAAGGCCAACGCGATCTACAAGAAGATGTCCAAGCTCGAGGTGCACAACCTCGACGCCGCCCAGCAGAAGAAGCTGCGCGTCATCGCCCTGATCGTCCGCGGGGACGGGGCCTACGAGGCCGGCAACTACGAGGAGTCCGCGCTGGCGTACCAGGAGGTCGCCAACATCGACCCCGCCAACATGGAGGTCACCGGGAAGCTGGCGGACATCTACGCGCGCCTGGGCCGCAACAAGGAGGCCGCGCAGCACTACTTCCTGGTCGCGAAGTTCTACCTCGACAACCGGCTGTTCAAGCGCGCCCTGATCTTCTACCAGAAGGTCGTCGAGCTGGAGCCCTCCAACGTCGAGGCCCGGATGGCACTCGGCGACCTGCTGGCGCGCGAGGGCCAGGAGCTGGAGGCCCGCAAGGAATTCCAGTCCGTCGCGGAGTTCTTCATCGCCCAGGGCGAGCTGGACAAGGCCCAGGCCTGCTGCCAGAAGGCCATCGGCCTCAAGAGCATCGACGCCCACTGGCTGCTGGGCGACATCTACCTCCGCCGGCAGCAGTACGACGAGGCCAAGGGGGAGTTGGAGACGTTCCTCAAGATCAAGGCCAACCACCTCCCGGCCCAGTACAGCCTCGGCCTCTGCCTCCAGAACAAGGGGGCCCTGGACGAGGCGATCGCGATCTTCGGGAAGATCCTGGGCAAGCAGCCGGACCACGTGGAGTCGCTCGAGCGGATGGCCGAGATCTACGAGAAGAAGGGCGCGCCCAAGGACGCCGTGGTCCAGCTCGTGAGCCTGGCCAAGGTCTTCCTGGCCCAGAAGATTATGGACCGCGCCGAGACCACCCTGCGCAGCGCCATCGGCATGGATGCGGGGCACCTCGAGGCGCACCGGCTGCTCGGCGAACTCTTCGAGATGCGCGGCATGAAGCGCGAGGCGGCGGGCGAGTACCTGATCGCCTACAACGGCGCGCGGGAGGCGAACCTCGCGTCGGAGACCGAGCAGTTCGCGGAGCGGATCCGGGCGATCGACCCGTCCCTGCTCGGCGGCCCGGGGGCCCCGGCCGCGGAGCCGGCGGCCG
>CAYNUZ010000476.1:0-1573 GCA_964400385.1 uncultured bacterium
CCGGCGGGTCGAGGTGTCCCCGCGGCTGACCGGCGCGGCGCTGGCGAAGGCCGTCGGCCCGTGCCGGGCCGTGGTGGCGAGCGTCGCCCCGCAGTACGATGCCGCGTTCTTCGCCGCCCGGCCGGAGCTGGTCCTGCTGGCCCGGCACGGCATCGGGGTCAATAACGTGGACCTGGCCGCCGCCACCCGGTGCGGCGTCCTCGTGACCAAGGTCGCCGGTGTGGTGGAGCGGGAGGCCATGGCCGAGCACACGCTGGCCCTGATGCTCGCCGTCCTGCGCCGGCTGAACGACGCGGACTGGGCGGTGCGCAGCGGGCGGTGGAAGGAGCGGGCGTCGTTCGTCGGCACCGAGCTGCTGGGCGCGACGGTCGGGGTGATCGGGTGCGGGAACATCGGCGCGCGGGTCGTGGGTATCCTGGCCCGCGGATTCGGGGCGAAGGTGCTGGTCTGCGATCCGTACGTGTCCGCCGCCACGGTCCGCCGCGCCGGCGGGACGCGCGTCCCGCTCGACCGCGTGCTCCGGGCCGCCCCGGTCATCAGCCTCCACTGCCCTCTGACTCCCGCGACGCGGGGCCTTATCTCCCGGCGCGCCCTGTCCCGGATGCGCCGCGGGACGGTCCTGGTCAATACGGCCCGGGGCGAGCTGCTCGACGAGCGGGCGGTGGCGGCGGCGCTCAACGCCGGACGGCTGGGCGGACTCGGCACGGATGTCGTCGCCGCCGAGCCGGCCACGCCCGGCCATCCGTACCTCGAGTGCGACAACGCCATCGTCGTCCCGCACATCGGCGCCTATACCCGGGAATCGCTGGAGGAAATGGGCGCCTCGGTCGTGCGCGCCGCCGAGGCCGCCCTGCGCGGCCGCCGGCCGCCGGGACTTGTGAACGAGGCCGTGTGGCGGTCCCCCGCACTCCGCGCCGGACGGTGATCCTCGCGGCGGACGTCGGGACGACCGCCACCAAGGCCGGCCTGGTTGACGCCCGCGGCCGGGTGCTGGCGGCGGCCAGCCTGCCGAATCCCGTCCTCGCGCCCGAGCCGGGCGCGTCCGAACATGATCCGCACGCGCTGTGGAAGACGCTGGCGGCGCTCTCCCGGCGGCTGGCCCGCGGGCGGAAGGACCGGATCGATGCCCTCGTCCTGACCGGGTACCAGCTGAGCGTGCTGCCGCTGGACGAGCGGTGCCGGCCGGTCGGGGGAATCCAGACCCTTTCCGACCTGCGGTCGGCCGAGACCTATGACGCGCTCGTGCGGCGCATTGACGGCAAGGCGCTCTACCGCGCCACGGGGTGCCCGCCGTTCGCCCGGTATCCGCTGGCGAAGCTGGACTGGCTGCGCCGGAAGCGGCCGGCGCAGTTCCGCCGGGCCCGGTGGTTCGTCGGCGCCAAGGACTGGCTCATGTGGCGGCTCACCGGGATGCTCGCGACCGAGCCCAGCCTCAGTTCGGCCACCTGGCTGCTCAATGTCCGGACGGCGGACTGGGACCCGGCCGCGCTGCGCGCCGCGGGCGTCGGCCGGGACCGGCTGCCGCCGGTCCGGTCGCCGTACACCGCGCAGGGCGGCTTGTTGCCCGCGGCGG
>CAYNUZ010000477.1:0-1567 GCA_964400385.1 uncultured bacterium
CGGGCGTGGTGCTGGCCGCCTGGTCGCCCATGGCCTGGTCGCTGATGGCCACGCCGGTCACGCCGGTCGGCGTCCGGTACCTCCTGGGATCGGCGGACCGGGCGGCGCTCGCCCTGGACCAGTCGTCCACCCTCGAGGAGGCGCGGCGGGTCGCCCGGGCCGAGCCCGGGCTGCGGTCGGTCCTGTTCATCGAGGAGTGGAAGACCTACGGGTTTCCCGGCCGGGCGCGGGTCGACCTCTCGGTGAACTACAAGACGGTGTGGCGGATGGTCCACGCGGCGGACGACGAGCGCCGGCTGGCCATCCGGTTCCGGCAGGCCGGGATCAGCCACCTCCTGGAGAACGTGGTCCGGGAAGGCGCCATCACGGGCTCGACCGGGGCGGGGCTCGCGCGGCTGGCGTGGACGGACCGGGACCTCGACCTGTGGCACGACTTCGTCCGCTGGCGGACGGTCCCCCTGCCGCCCCGCCACGTGGATCACCGGACGGGGGGGCTGTACCTGTACCGCGTCCTGCCCCGCCGCGCCGCCGCGCCCGCCCCCGTGCACTACCTGCCCGGGCTCCAGGAGGTCCTGTGGAGGATCCGGGCCCCGCTGCTCCGCCGCGGCCAGCTGGACGAGAGCCTCGGCATCGTCCGGGGGCTGGCCGCGCGCTACCCCGATGTCGGCCAGTTCCGGCTGGAGCTGGGCGAGCTGGAGAACCGCCGCGGCGACGCGAAGGCCGCTTACGCCGCCTTCCGCCCCGCGGTGGCCGCCGGGCTCATGGGCGACATGCAGACCGGGATGTGCGTCCAGGCGGCCGGGCAGCTGGGGCTGGTGGACGATGCCGTCGTGCTGCTGCGGCTCGCGATGGACCAGTACCCCGAGGTCGCCGTCCAGCTCCGCGCCGACCTGGCCCGGACGCTGGCCATCGCGGGAACCCAGCCCGTCGGCCGCCGCCGGGTGACCCTGGCCGGCCTCGTCGCGATGTGCCGCGAGGCCGTGGAGCTGGCGCCCGGGGATCCGTCCATCCGCAACGCGCTGGGCGTGGCCCTGATGAACGCCGGGCGCCGCGCCGAAGCGGCGCAGGTGTTCGCGGAGCTGCTGGCCTCGCATCCGGGCGACCGCGAACTGGCCCGCGTGGCCGGCGCCAACCTGGCGCTGGCCCGCAAGGGCGCCGCGTCCCGCTGAAAAACGCCGATCCCGGCTGCCGCCAGGGCAACCGGGATCGCGAAGGCTCCCTCCCCCCCGGGCTAGGGCTGGATCTTCTTCATCCGACGACGGTGCTTTTTACGCTTGTGCGTCTTGATCTTCCAGCGGTGCCGCTTGCGTCCACAGGGCAATGTCCATCACCTCCCGCAGTCTTGGTCTCGATTTCCGGCTTGGTCATCAGGCCGATCATCCATTCTATCGCGCCGCCCGCACGTCATGCCGGCGCCGGCGGTTCCAGCCCCCAGGCGGCAAGGCGGCGCCGCGTGTCCCGGTCCAGCGCGGTGGCCGCGGGCAGCCGCGGCAGCACGGAGGTGACGAAGGCCCGGATCCCCGCCTCCCGCTGCGCCGGCGTCCCCTCCAGGTCCAGCACGGTCAGG
>CAYNUZ010000478.1:0-1562 GCA_964400385.1 uncultured bacterium
CCACCGGCCCGCCGCCGGGCGCCACCACCGTCCAGGCGCCGTACCGGACGTCATCGGGCGCGGCGGCGAACGCCACGCCGGCGGTGCATGCCGCGAGGAGCGCCAGGCCGGACCTCACCGGGACTTCCCCCCGACCGTGAGGAGCTTCATGAAGTTGGTGTGGCCGGGGACCCCCAGCGGGGTGCCCGCGACGAGCGCGATCACGTCGCCCGCCCGAACCGTGCCGTCCGCCCGCAGGGTGCGCTCGGCGTGGCGGGAGAGCATCTCGACGTGCCGCACCCGGGGGATCAGGCGGGGCGTGATCCCCCAGCAGATGGCCAGCCGTTCCACGGTCACGGGCTTGACGGAGAACGCCAGGATCGGCGGCTGCGGCCGGAAAATCGAGACTTGCTGGGCCGTCCTGCCGTATTCCGTGAAGACGGCGATCGCCCTGATCCGCAGCTCCTCGGCCGCGCGGACGACCGCGTCGCAGATCGTCTCGGCGACGGTGGCGCGGCGTTCGAGGCGGGTCCGGCGATGGCGCTGGTGCTCCGTCTCGGCCTCGCGGACGATCCGGTCCATCATCGCGACGGTCTCGACCGGGTACTTGCCGGTCGCGGTCTCGGCGGACAGCATCACCGCATCCGTGTCGTCGAAGACGGCGTTGGCCACGTCGGAAGCCTCGGCGCGGGTGGGCCGGGGATTCAGCGTCATGGACTCCAGCATCTGGGTGGCGGTGATCACCGGCAGGTGGTGCGCATGGGCCCGGGCGATGATCCGCTTCTGGAGCACCGGCACCTTTTCGGGCCCCAGCTCCACCCCGAGGTCGCCCCGGGCGATCATCACGCCGTCGGCCGCGTCGAGGATGTTCTCGAGGTCCGCGACCGCCTCGGGCTTCTCGATCTTGGCGATGACCGGCATGTGCGCCCCGGCGCGCCGGACCACCGCCTTCACGGACCGCACGTCGGCCGCGCTCTGCACGAAGCTGATGGCGACGTAGCTCAGCCGGTGCCGCAGGGCGAACGCGAGGTCGGCGCGGTCCTTGGCCGTGAGCGCCGGGCGTTTCCACCGGACGCCGGGCAGGTTGACGCCCTTGTGCTCGCCCAGCGGGCCGCCGTTGACCACGATGCACCGGACGTCCCGGCCCGCCACGCGGTCCACGCGCAGCTCGATCAGGCCGTCGGCGAGCAGGAGCCGGTCGCCGCGGTGGACCTTCGCCGGGAAACGCGGGTCGTCAATCCGCACCCGCTCCGCGGTCCCGGGGGCCGGGGCGGTCGTGAGGGTGAACGGCCGGCCGGCCCGCAGGACGACGTCCCGGCCCCCCTCCAGCGGCCCCGTGCGGATCTTCGGCCCCTGCAGGTCCGCCAGGATGGCCACCGGGACGCCGCGCCGCCGCGCCAGCGCGCGCAGCAGCCGGATCACCCGGGCGTGCTGCGGGTGGGTGCCGTGGGAAAAGTTGAGCCGGGCGACGTTCATGCCCGCCCCGATCAGCCGGTCCAGCAGGCGGGGGGAGGCGCAGGCGGGGCCGATGGTGCAGACGATCTTCGCCCGGCGCCGGTGCATGGAGGCTATTCTAGTCGAGC
>CAYNUZ010000479.1:0-1556 GCA_964400385.1 uncultured bacterium
CCGGGCCCGCCCGCAGGCCCGTCGCGGCGATCGTCACCTCCCGCCGGCCCAGCTCGATGGCGATGACCGATTCATAGAAGGCGAAGCACAGGTCCGGCACGCCGCGGCCCGGCGGCCGCCCCTGGCGGATGCGTTCCAGCAGCCGGCCGGCCTCGTAGCTCGCGAACCCCACCGCGCCGGCGGGAAACGGCGGCGCGTGCTTCCCCGGCTCCATCCGGTGGAGCGCCAGCAGCCGCCGGAGCTGGTCGAAGGGGTCGCCGGCGCCGCGCGTCACGGACCGCCCCTGCCGGACGGTCCACCGGCGGCCGCGCGCCGTGAAGACCAGGAACGGCCGGCTGCCGATGTACGAGCGCCGACCCAGCCGCGGATCGGCCAGCGCGCTGTCGAGGAAGAAGGCGTACGGCTCGTCCGCGAAGGATTCGAAGAGCGCGTCCGGCGCGACGGCCAGGGGCAGCGTGATGTCGGAGGCCGTCCGCCGGTCCATTGCCATGGATGGTCCCACCGACCCCGACACCAAGTCAATGTCGCCCCGTGATATTCTTGAAGCCTATGGACGTCCTGCTGGCCAGTCCGCGCGGGTTTTGCGCGGGCGTGGACCGCGCCATCGAGATCGTCGAGCTCGCGCTCAAGGTGTACGGCCCCCCCGTGTACGTGCGCAAGGAGATCGTGCACAACCGGTTCGTGGTCGAGGACCTCGCGGCGCGCGGCGCGGTCTTCGTCGAGGAGGTCGGGGACGTCCCCGAGGGCGCGGTGGCGGTGTTCAGCGCGCACGGCATCGCGCCCAGCGTCCGGACGGACGCCGGCCGCCGCCGCCTCATCACCATCGACGCCACCTGCCCCCTGGTGACCAAGGTGCACCTCGAGGTGATCCGGTTCGTGCAGGAGGGGTACGACCTGCTGCTCGTGGGCCATGCCGGCCACGACGAGGTGATCGGGACGATGGGCGAGGCGCCCGACCGCATCCAGCTCGTGACCTGCGTGGAGGACGCCGACCGGGTCGCCGTCCGCGACCCGGGGCGGGTGATGGTGCTGACCCAGACGACGCTGAGCATGGACGATACCGCCGCCATCATGGCGCGGCTGCGCGCGCGGTTCCCGGCCCTCAGCCTCCCCCCCAGCGACGACATCTGCTACGCCACCCGCAACCGGCAGCAGGCGGTCAAGGAGATGGCCCGGCAGGCGCCGGTCATCCTCGTGGTCGGCGCGCCGAACAGCTCGAACTC
Organism: uncultured bacterium; assembly: GCA_964400385.1. Lineage (GTDB taxonomy): Bacteria > Oederibacteriota > CAKKQC01 > CAKKQC01 > CAKKQC01 > CAYNUZ01. Next base: position 1,224 of record CAYNUZ010000479.1, read on the forward strand.
CATCCGCCTGCGGGAGGTCGCCGCCGATGCGGGGGCCCGCGCCTTCCTCGTCAACCACGTGGGCGAGGTGGACTGGAACGCCCTGGACGGCGCCGCCGCGGTCGGCGTCACCGCGGGCGCCTCGGCCCCGGAGTCGGTCGTCCGGGAGCTGATCAACACCATCCTGCAGCGGTTCGGGGGCAAGGTCCGCGAGGTCCTCACCGTGCCGGAAACCGTGCGGTTCATGCTGCCCCCCGAGCTGGAGAAGCCGGCGCGCGCCAAGGGGTTGGCCGGGCCGCGGTTCACCCCGGCCCGGCCCGCGGCATGAAGGCCCTGCGCGCGGCGGCGCTCGCC
>CAYNUZ010000480.1:0-1546 GCA_964400385.1 uncultured bacterium
GCGCTCCACGGTCGGCGTCGCGCCACTGGCCGGCGATGAAGTTCTGAAAATTGCGCATGCGGTGGTGGGGTTACTCGGTCAGGGACAGAGCCAGATCGATGGATGAGCGGCGGTGCTCACGGCATAGCCACTTCGTGGCAGGATCCCCTGTCCGGCGAGGAGCAATCCCCAAACGATGAGGAGTAGCGAGAGGACGTGTCCGCGGGCGGAGTGGTGGCGCCAGGTCCAGATTCTGGGCCAGTCTCCCGCCCCGGCCGCCACGAGGACCACCTGCGCACGCATGGATCGAGTGTAGGCGATTCTCAGCCGGCGGCGGGCCGGCCGACCCGGAGGAGCCGCGCCCCGTGCGCCGGGACGTCCAGCTCGAGGCGACCCTCCAGGGTCCCCAGGTCGCGCCGCGCCCAGCAGTCGCGCACCGGCTGCCTCCCGTCGAGCCCCAGGGCCCGCCACGACGCCGCCACGGGCGCGGGGTCGAATCCCCGGTTGAAGAGCCCGACCGCAGTGGTCCCGTCGGCCATCGGCCGGGCCCACGCTTCCGTGCGGCCGTCGCGGACCCGGAGGGTGGCGGCGCGGCCCAGCTCGTCCTGGTCCACCGCCAGGACCTCGTCGTTCGTGAGCAGCGCCAGGGTGAACGCATCCAGCCGGGCGAGGTCGCACCCCACGAGGAGCGGCGCCGCCAGCAGGCTCCAGGCGGTCAGGTGCGTCACCTGCTCCTGCGTCGTCAGCCGGGTGGCGTGGAGCCGGGGCCCCCATCCGACCTCGCCGACGACCAGCATGTCGGGGTCGTTCCAGTGCCCCGGCCCGGCGAACGCCGCGATCGCGGGCTGCCGGAAGGCGATCCCCGCGAGGCTGTTCCAGGTGTCCGTGATGTCCCCCGTGGTCCGCCACAGGTTCCCGCCGGCGGCCGCCCCCCAGGTCCACACGTCGCCCATGCCGTACTGGCAGAACGAGAAGACGAGATCCCGGTCCACCGCGTCGAGCGCGGCGCGCATGACGCCGTACGGCCGGGCCAGGTACGGCTGACCGTCTCCCGGGACCGCCTCCCCGTACGAGCACCAGTCATACTTCACGTAGTCGATGCCCCAGCCGGCCCACGTCCGGGCGTCCTGCGCCTCGTGCCCGAGGCTCGCGGCGTATCCCCCGCACGTCTTCGGTCCCGGCGACGAGTAGATGCCCAGCTTGAGCCCCAGGCGGTGGACGCCGTCCGCCAGTGCGCGCATGTCCGGGAACTTGTCGTTGGCCGCGATGGCCCCGTCCGGGCCCCGGCCGCCCTCCCAGCAATCGTCGATGTTGACGTACTGGTATCCGTGGTCCGCCAAGCCGGAATCCACGAGGGCCCGGGCCGCGGCCAGGACCTTCGGCTGGTCCACCGCGCATCCCCACACGTTCCACGAGTTCCATCCCATCGGGGGGGTCAGGGCCAGCCGGCGCGGGCCGCCGACGATCCGCAGCGGCGCGCTCTCCCGGCCGAGCGCGTTGGACACCGTGACGGTCGCCCGCCACTCGCCGGCCTCCCGGAGCGAGCCGGTGATGAGGCCGGTCCCCG
>CAYNUZ010000481.1:0-1530 GCA_964400385.1 uncultured bacterium
GCCTCGTGGACAGCTACGACAATGCCCAGGGACTGTTCCAGTACGCGGGCGGCAGCTCCACCGTGTACTGGGAGGTCGTCCCCGAAGGGGTGAAGGGCCGGGGCGTGCGGATGACCTACCGCCAGGAGGCCGGGAACAGCTTCTGGGGGGTCGGCACGACCGTCAAGCAGGACTGGACCCCGTACGACCGGGTCCGGTTTTCCCTGCGGGCGTCGCCTCCCACCCAGGTACGGGTGGAGCTGGTGGAGGACCGGGAGGAACGGTGGATCGCGGACGTCCCGGCGGGCGCGGACTGGCAGGTGGTCGAGATCCCGTTGGCCAGCTTCACCGCGCGGGCCGACTTCAATTCGGGCGAGCGGAATGGTAGGCTCGACCTTGGCATGATCTCCGTCTTCGTCATCTCCACCACCACGCCCGGGGCCGGCTCCATCTGGATCGACGAGCTGACCGTGGCCGGGCGGCCGCAGCCGTGAGCCCGTCCGCCCAGCGGCTGGCGGCGGTCCTCCACGCGGACCTCGTCGGGTACGGCGCGCTCAAGGAGTGGAACGCCGCCAAGGCCGCGGCCTGGGTGGAGGCCCTGAAATCCGTCCTCGGGGCGGAAGTCCCCTCCGGCGGCGGCCGGCTGGCCACCTTCTCCGGCGACGGCTCGGTGGCGGAATTCTCGTCGGCGGGCGCGGCGGTGACGTGCGCCGAGCGGATCCTGCAGCGCGTGGCGGCCCGCAACGGCGGCCAGCAGCCCGAGGACCGGTTCGAGGTCTCGCTCGGGATCGCGATGGGCGAGGTGGTGGACGAGGCGGGTGAGCTGATGGGCGTGCCGGTCAAGACCGCCCTGATGGCCAGCACGCTGGCCGACCCGGGCGGCATCGCCATGACCGACGCGGTGCACGCCCAGGTCCGGTCCCAGTCGTCCCTGCGCGGCGTCTACCTGCGCCCCGTCAAGTTCGACTACCTGCCGGTGCCGGTCCGGGTCTTCGTGGTGCCGCCCGCCCGCGCCGCGTGGCTCCCCTGGATGATCCGCAAGCGCCGCCTGGTCCCCGTCGTCCTGGGGGCGGGGGTGGCGGCGGCGGCGCTGGCCGCCGGCGGGGCCTGGCTCATGCTGCGCATGGAGGCGGCGGCGCCCCCGGCAGCCGTGCCGGCGGCGGCGCCCACCCGGAGCCGGGTCATCGTGGAGGGCTACGAGCAGAAGGAGCTGATTTCGTCCTACGACGGCGGCGGCACCACCCTGGCGTTCACGGTGGACGCGGCGGCCGCGGGGGGCAAGGAGCTCCGGCTGGTCACGGGGGGCAAGCAGGGGTGGTGGGGCATCGTGATCTCGAAGCAGTACGACTGGAGCCCGTATGACGCGCTGGTCGTGAGCTTCCGCACGGTCGCCGGATCCTCCTTCCGGGTGATGGCCGTGGACGGGGACGGGGAGCCCTGGTTCGCCGTCTTCTCCCCCGCGGCGGGAGGGACGGCGTCCGTCCCCTTTGCCCAGTTCCAGCACACCCCCGATCCCAAGAAGCCGGGCGACGGGAAGTTCGACCGGTCGAA
>CAYNUZ010000482.1:0-1524 GCA_964400385.1 uncultured bacterium
CGGCTGGAGATCGCCCGGACTCTGGCGCTCGACCCGGCCGTCTTGATCCTCGACGAGGCCGCCAGCGCCCTCGACACCGAGACGGAGCAGCTGGTCATGCACAACCTGCGCCGCCGCGGCTGCACCTGCATCCTGGCCGCCCATCGGCTCAGCACCATCCGCGATTGTGACGAGATCCTCGTGCTGGACCACGGACGCATCATCGAACGAGGCCGGCACGAGCAGGGTGAGAACGACCGCCCAGCGCTCGCCGGGCACGGCCGTCTCCGGCGACAGGTTCCGCACCAGGATCAGGATCGCCAAGGGCCCCGCCCCCAGCAGCGTCCCGGCCAGCGCGACACGCAGGCGCCGCCGGGCGTCGGGCGAGCGCGCGCGGAAATAGGAGCGCGCGAACAGCGCCAGCGCCAGGGCCAGCCCCAACGCGAACCACACGGCCGCCGCCGCCTGGAGCAGGACGAGCGCCCCCCCGGCGAGCCTCGACGCCTGGGGGACCACGGACTCGACGAGCACGGCGGCGAGCAGCAGGGTGGCGATCGCATAGGCGGCCCGCACCATCGCCGCCACCTTGGGGCCGGGCCCCCCCTCGGGGAAGAGGGCGAAGAAGTGGATGAACAGCGCCGGCAGGAAGAGCGTGATCCCCGAGTACACGCCGTCCCAGGCGGCGGAAGCGGTGGCGGACGGCCACAGCGGGGTGGGCGTGACCAGCCACGCGAAGGCGAGGCAGAGGAGCAGCAACGTGCGGGTGAGGAGGTCGCGCCGCTCGCTCCACACCATTCCGGCAAGCAATACGAATCCCGAGCAGACCGCCAGCTGAGCCGCCATCATCCGCCGCTCGCCGGCCGGCTGCGCCTCCGGCACCAGCCACACGCGCCGCCAACTTCCGCCGTCGGTATGGCGGTCGAGCAGCAGAGGGGTTCCGGGAGCCGCGCCCGCCAGGGGGCTGAAGCGGGTGGCCGGGCCTCCCTTGGGCGCGCGAACCGGCCGCAGGTGGTCCCCGGTGACCAGCCCGGCGCGGTCCCCCGGGCTTCCCGACACGACGCCCGCCACGCGGTCCGACTTCACCATGACACCCGTGTAGGGGCGGCGCGGGAGGCTCAACGCCGAGAGGGCCAGGATCCCAGCGGACGCCATCAGGAGCCAGGCCGGCAGCGGACCGGTCCATCCACGGTGCATCCATGCCTCCCGGGTTGTGGAGCGGAAGGAGGCTAGCAGGGGCTCCAGGGGAGTCAAGCGTCACTCTTTGCTTGGAGCGCCAACGGAATGTGTCTATTCTGCTCTGTCTACGACCCGGAGGAATCATGAACCGCCGTGAAGCGAACGCGTTCTGCCTGGCACCAGGGCAGACACGGCGTTCGCTTCTCGCGTTCGTGATTCCTTCGGGTTAAGCGATTCGTGGTTCTTGCCGATACGGTTTCTGTCCGACGGGTGACACTCGCCCCGGCACCGGTGCGGAGGGAGCTTCACAATGTTGGTCCTAACACGGAAGTTAGGAGAAAACATTCGAATCGGAGACTCGGTCAAGAT
>CAYNUZ010000483.1:0-1523 GCA_964400385.1 uncultured bacterium
CTGGTGGTCGTGGCGCCCGCGGTCACCGGGTCGCTCTACGCGGTCGGGGGCACCTGGACGCCCGCGGCGCCGCCCGAGCAGCGGTTCGACGCCGCGGGCCTGTGGTCCGGCTCGGGCACGGTCTATGACGCCGCCGAGAAGTACGCGACGGACCCGGCCACGCTGGTCAGCGCCCTCGTCCCGTGGCCCAACCCGGTCGAGGCGGGCCAGTCCACCACGATCTACCAGGTCGTCGTGAACGCGGGCGACAACACCGCCACCGCCCTCACCGCCAGCCTGGAGGTCGTCGCGGGCGCCGGGGCGGTCACCGCGCCGGGGGGGCCGGTCTCGGGCACCGGGTACACCGGCGGCATCCGGCCGGGGGAGACCGTGGTCTTCACCTGGACCACGTCGGCGCTCACCGCCGGGCAGGTGGTGTTCAGCGCGACGGCCGCCGGGACGGACGCGGTGACGGGCCTGCCGGTGTCGGTGTCCGCCACCAACTTCGCCGGCCCGCTGGGCATCGCCTTCCCGGCCCGGCTGTCCTCGGCACTGGCGCTCGGCCCATTGCCGCTCGCGCCCGGCGGCCGGCTGACCGTGGCGCTCTCCGTGACGAACACGGGGGGCGGCACCTCGTACCTGACCTCGGCGCAGCTCACCACGTGGCAGGGCGGGGGGCTGCTGGCCCTGGTCGCGGGGCCCGTGCCGTCCGGTACCGTCGTGATCGGCCCGCTGTCGGGCACGGTCTTCACCTGGACGTACTCGGTCACGGGGGCGGGGTATGCGCGGTTCACCGCCAGCGCCACCGGGCTGGACGAGCTGTTCGGGCTGCTGGCGACCGGCGCCACCCGGTCCACCTCGCCCACCGCGCCGGCCGGGTTCGCGGCGGCGCAGGGCGACACGCGGGCCCTCCTCACGTGGGCGGCGAACCCCGCGTTCGAGCAGGTCACGGCCTACCTCGTCTATCGCGCGAACGCCCCGGGCGTGGCGGCGGTCCCGGGCAACCTCGTGGCCGTGACGCGCGCCAACGGGTACACGGACACCGGGCTGGCCAACGGCGCGACGTACTTCTACGTCGTCGTGGCGGTCAACGCCGACGGGCCGGGGCCGCCGACGGTGGAGCGGTCCGTCGAGCCGCTGGTCCTGCCGGGCACGCCCGGCGAGGTGCGGGTGGTCCCGTCGGGGAGCCACCGGCTGTCCATCGACCCGTCCCGGGGCGAGCGGGCCCAGCTCCTGCTCAACGTCCCCGCGGGGAACGGCACGGTCGGGATCACCGTGTACACGCTCCTGGGCGAGGCGGTGCGCGAGCTGTACCACGGCCCGGCGGCGCCGGGGCCGCTGATCGTGGACTGGGACGGGACCAACGACAAGCGGCGGATCGTGGCCTCGGGGGGGTACCTGCTGGTGGTGAACTTTCCCGACGGCCGGCGCGTGGTCCGCAAGCTGGCGGTCCTGAAATGAGGGCGGGGCGGCCGGCCGCGCTCGCGCTGCTGCTCCTGGCCGCCGGCCCGGCGCGGGCCGCGACCGGGACCGGGTCCGCCGGC
>CAYNUZ010000484.1:0-1516 GCA_964400385.1 uncultured bacterium
CGGGGCCGTCGTGTGGGCCAGCAGGCCGCGCAGCGCCGCGTGGCGGGAGAGGCGGATCGAGTTCCGGTACTCGTCGAGGATGAGCCGGGCGTCCGGGCGGGCCATCCGGGCGCGGCCCAGCGGCGCGGCCGCCTTGGCCAGCGCCCGCAGCGCCCGCCGGAATCCGGCGGGCTTCTGGGCCTTGTTCTTGGCGATGTCCGCGGGCTTGGCCAGCAGCGCGCGAACCAGGCCCGAAGCGTTGAACGTCCGCGGGCCGAGCGTCTTGTAGACATTGCCCAGCTCCCACGCCGCGCGGCCCATCACGCCCGCCGCGTCCCGGAAGGCGAACCGGTCCAGCGCCCCCGGGAGCTGCCGGGCGTCCGCGGTCTTGAGGCACCACGCCGTGGCCGCGCCCCAGGCGTATCCGAGGTAGCTCGACGGCAGGTACTGCCAGTGGCCGCCGTCCCCCCAGTCCGTGTTCAGGATCCCGATCGCGCCCCGCCGCAGCCCCTGCGCCGCGGCGTTGCGGATGTTCCCGACGGCGTTGTCCGTGCGGCCCAGCAGCGCGTTCCAGGCGGAGGTGCCGGGGCAGACGTAAAACGGGATGCGCGACTTCGCGAACGCCGCGCACTCCTTGGCGAAGGGGTGGTCCCACTCGTACCCCCACTCCAGGGCGATCGCGTCCCGGGGCACCTGCCGCACCAGCTTCGGGTGGTGCAGGATAATGTCGCCCCAGAACTGCATCACGTGCCCGCGCTTGCGGACCTCGCGGTAAATCTTGAGCAGGAAATCAAAGTACAGCCGGCCCACGCCGATGCGCGCCGCCAGCTTCTTGTTCTTCACCTTGCCCAGGTCCATCGTCTCGTCGCACCCGACGTTGAACTGCTTGGAGCTGAAGTGCGGGAGGTACTCGTCGAAGAGCCCGCGCAGGAGTTTCAGGCTCCTCGGGTCCGTCGGGTTGATCGTGAACGGCTCCTTGAACCAGCCCCAGGCCGTGTCGCACCCGTGCGGGGCCTCGGCGAGCGGCCGATACGCCGGGTGGGTGAGCCACCGGGTCAGGTGGCCGAACGAGTTCTGGTTGGGGACCAGCTCGATGAACCGCTCCCGGCAATACCGGTCGAGCTCCAGGATGTCGTCCCCGGTCAGCGGGGAGGCGTGCTGCCAGACCGTGCGGTGGTCCTTGTACGCGAACGTGTGCTCGACGTAGAGCTGGACCTGGTTGAGCTTCCACGAGGCGAACAGTTCGATCAGGTCCTTGAGCGTCGCCAGCGTCGGGACCTTGTCGCGGCTGACGTCCAGCATCACGCCCCGGTTCGGGAAATCCGGCGCATCCGTGATGGCCAGGCACGGCAGGCGGCGCGGGGACTGCTCCAGAATCTGCAGCAGCGTGCTGACCCCGTGAAAGACGCCGTGCGGCGTCCGCGCCGTGATCCGGACGCCGCGCGGCGAGACGACGAGCCGGTAGCCCTCCGCGTGCCGGACCCCGGGGTCCCCGGTCCGAAGCGGTCACGCCCCCCGCGCGCGCGCCGGGCGGTAG
>CAYNUZ010000485.1:0-1504 GCA_964400385.1 uncultured bacterium
CTGATCGCCGCCAACGCCTTCGTGCACCTGGCGGTCCACCTCGACAACCCCCAGTCGCTCCTGCTCCGCCTCTACCGGTTCGGCGCCAACAACACGTTCATGGTCGCGGCGGGCGAGTGGTGGCGCCTCGTGACCTCGCTGTACCTGCACTTCAACCGCGAACACATCCTGTACAACATGATCTTCCTGTTCGAGTACGCCCGCGGCATCGAGCCGTTGTTCGGGGCCGGGTGGCTGATGGCCGTCTTCGTCGGCACGGGGATCTGCGGCAACCTGCTCAGCAACCTGGTCACGCCGGTGGGATGCGGCGCGGGCGCGTCCGGCGGCGTCATGGGCATGGGCGGGCTGCTGATCGGGGTCTGGCTCTTCCGTCGCGACCGGCTGACCCTGCGGTTCCGCAGCCACTTCCTCGTCGCGGCCCTGCTGTTCAGCGCGGTCACCCTGTACATGGGATTTTCCTACGGGAAGAACATCGGCAACTGGGCTCACCTGGGCGGCCTCCTGTCCGGGCTGGCGCTCGGGACGGTCCTGCCGTTCCGCACCGACGACCGGCCCCGCTGGGGTGGCACGGCGTGGGGGCTCGCCGCGCTGGGCCTCAGCGTCTGGGCCGCGTCGGCCGCGGCGATGAAGTGGGACTGGACGCCGGACGCCTTCACGCCCGTCCACGACGAGGGGCTGCACGCCGCCTTCGCGTACCCGGAAGGCTGGGTCACGGGCGGGGTCGAGGGCGGCGGGTGGGCGTGTGAGAACGGGCTGGGCGCGGAGACCATCGTGACCAACCACTACGCCGACGTGAGCGGGCTGCTGGCCATGTCCCACAATGAGCTGCGCAACTTCTTTTCGCAGATGCTGCCGGACCTCACCGGGTCCCGCGCGCTGGACGCGCGGCGCACGGCCTCGTTCGCGATCACCGATTTCGACGCCGCCAAGGCGCTGGTCGGCGGGCGGGAGGGGCTCAGCGTCCGGTTCCGGGTGACCTCCTCGGTGCGGGAAATCCTGCTGTGGGAAGGGCTGGAGACCTCGTCCCTGGCCTTCGAGGTGGTGATGGTGCCGCACTTCCAGGGATACCTGCGGGCCTCGATCAGGTATCCTGCTGAGGATGCCGGGTACTACCAGCCCATCCTCGCGCGGTTCAAGGATTCCTTGACCTCCCTCGAGCAGCCGGTCGAGTTCCAGCCGCCGCCGCCGTACGGGGACCGGTGAGCGGGAACTGGCCGAGCCGCGAGGCGCAGCTCACCCGGCTGCTTCCGCATTTCCGCGGCCGCAGCCCGGTGCTGGACCTGGGGTCCGGTCCGGGGCTGCTGCTCACCCTGCTGCGGGGCATCCGGGAGCGGGGCGAGGGGGTCGAGTACCTGCCCGGCCCGGCCCGCGCGGCCCGGGCGGCGGGGCAAACGGTGCACCCGGCCGACGTCCTCGCGTTCCCGTGGCGGGCCCCTCGGGAGACGTACGGCGCACCGTACGCTTCCCACACAGCCCAGCGCCCCGCCTCCTAGCGACAACAACG